>CAYOIS010000085.1:0-8738 GCA_964404055.1 uncultured Anaerolineae bacterium
TCTTAATCGTTGTCTGACTGATCAGTTGGTTAACAACTTTCATTGCCTTAGCCAGCGCGGGCGGCCAATCTACGCCATCCATCGTAGTGACTGTCTTTACCCCTTTAGTATGTACAATGGTCAACCGATAGGTGAAGCGGTCACAGCAAGGGTTTGCTGGCATATACTCATCGGCCAGGTCCATAAACCCCTCCCCTATGATGCACTGCGCTGCTTCTTCTATAACCTCGGGTGGGAGTTGGGTCGCTATTGTCGTTTTTCGCTGTTTGTCCATTTTGACCACACGGCCATCTTTATAGAACCGCCAAACTTCAGAGATACCCGCAAACCCGCCAGCGCGTTCAAAGACAATAAGTGCGACCTCCGAACCGGAGAAGACCCATTCACCGGTAGGTAAGGGGGAAATCTCATGGGGCTGGGCAGCGGGAGCTGCAGGCGCACATGCCGTTAGCCAGAGCATGGCTATTAAGGAAATGCCAATCAAACGCATGTTACCCTCCTTAACGGCTTTTTTATTATAGACGAAGGCGAGAGCCAGCAAGTTCCCTTGCCCAAATACCCAAAGAGGCCGATTTTGCTTGAACTTATGCAAAACCCCCTTTGCTCTGTCCGAAAAACCTGCTATAATCTCATTGAAAACTTCAGTAAGGGGGACAAAGTGGTCTTCCCAGGGGTATTGGTCAGAGAGGAAGATTGGGAAGTTCTAAGACGAGTGATTGCAGGCCTAAATTTCATCGCTGATTTAACTAAAGCCGATGCCTTCGTCTATTACAAAGTTCCAGCCAAGGACGCGGTAGCAATTCTGGCTCATGTTAGGCCGCGTTCAATTTCCCCGCTTTATCCCGAAAGCCTTCAAGGCCGTTACGTCTACAGAGTTGAGAGGCCGCTTGTTTTCAGAGCCTTCAAGCGCTCAGGCTACTGGAGGGGGCAAGGTTTGCTTTTGGGCATGGATGCCCCAATGGTTGAGGAGACTTTTTCCATAGTTGATGGTAAGGAGCGAGTTGTAGGGGTCCTCAGTTTTGAATCCAACCTCTTGGAATACGAGAGGCGGCGCCGCCGCAGCCCCGTTTTCCAACTTGCTCTCCATTACCTACACCACATGGCCCGCCGTGGCCTCTTAGAGAAAACCCAGTCCTTCTACCCCCCAACTGAGCAGGATGGGATAATCGTGGTAGATGACCAAGGGTTTATCCGTTACGTAAGCGGGGTAGCCGCTAACCTTTACCGCAAGGTAGGGATAATGCGTGATTTAAGGGATGCTTCCTTGTCCCGCCTCCTTGCCGGAGACCAAGAGATGCTTAAGGCTGCTTTAGAAGAAGGGGAATTTCGGCAGGAGGAGGAAAATTTAGAAGGGGATATAGTTTGGATAAGGCGAGCTCTACCAATTTATGAGCCGCCTTCTCGCCTAAGGGAAATCTTAACCCCGCTTCTGGGTAAGCCTTCCATGCCCCTGGCCGGAGCTATGCTCATAATCCACGATGCTACTGAGGAACGTCGTAAGGAAAAAGAGCTTAGGGTTAAAACGGCGCTGATTAAGGAAATACACCACCGTATCAAGAACAACCTCCAGACCGTAGCTGCCCTATTGCGCCTTCAGGCCCGGCGCGTATCAAGTGAAGAAGCTAAGGCTGCTTTAAACGATAGTATCAACCGAATCTTAAGCATAGCCATAATCCACGAGTTCCTCTCGGAGCATGCCACAAACTTCATTGATTTGAGGGAACTTTGCCGCAAGATAGTGGAGCAAGCTAAGGAAGGGATGCTAACGCCGGAGAAGCGCATATCCATAGAAATCCAAGGGCCTGAAATCCTCTTGCCCTCAGAGCAGGCTACCGCTTGTGCCCTCATAGTAAATGAGCTTTTGCAGAACGCTTTAGAGCATGGCTACAAGGATCGAACAATTGGGCACATAATGGTGAACATTGAGGACTTAGAGGGCAAGGTGAAGATTACAGTGCACGATGATGGAGTAGGCCTTCCCGAAGGGTTTGAGCCTTTACAGACGGAAAGTCTGGGGCTGAAAATTGTGAAGACTTTGGCCGAAGAGGAATTGCGGGGAAAGTTTAATCTGGAAAGGGCGGATGGAAGTGGGACGATTGCTACGGTGGTATTCCCCAAGAAATTGGAAGCTTAAGGCTAAGCCCAGACCCCTGGTATGGATTCCCCGCAATATCCGCACTTCCCGTCCTTCAGATGGTATCCTACCACGTTAAACCCAAAGCGGGTTATTATCGCCTTGCCGCATCTTGGGCAATAGGTGTTATCCCATTTGTGGCCTGGCACGTTCCCTACATAGGCAAATTTTATCCCTTCCTCCACCGCTATCTCCCTTGCCATTTCCAAAGTGCTCACCGGGGTCGGCGGTAAGTGGGTTAGCTTATACTGTGGGAAGAAGCGGGAGAAATGGGTTGGGACATCAGGCCCCAGATTTTCCACAATCCAGCGGCACAATCCCCTTATTTGCTCCTCAGAATCGTTGAGGGTAGGCACCACCAAGTTTACTATCTCCAGATGTACCCCCTCTTCTTGGATTATCTTCATAGTGTTAAGGACGGGCTGAAGGGTGCCAAAGCAGACCTTGCGGTAGAATTCTTCACTGAAGCCTTTGAAGTCAATTTTGATAGCGTCCACAATTTTGCAGAGCTGGCGGAGAGGCTCAGGGTTTATGTAGCCGGCGCTAATGACAATGCACTTTATCCCTTTGGGCCTAGCCAAGCGGGCTATGTCGCTCATGTACTCGTAGAAGATTGTGGGTTCGGTGTAGGTGAAAGCTATGGATGAGCTTCCGAGCTTCTCGGCTATCATCACTATCTCTTCAGGGGAAAGTTCGTAGTTTTCAGTCTGTTCTGGAGGGACTTGGGAGATGCTCCAGTTCTGGCAATAGAGGCAGTGGAGGTTGCATCCGGCCGTAGCCAGCGATAAGGCCATTGTGCCAGGGAGGAAGTGGTAAAAAGGCTTCTTCTCTATGGGGTCATTGTGGACGGCGCAAGGGTTCCCGTAAACCATGGTGTAAAGCTTACCACCCCTGTTTTCACGAACCCGACAATCCCCTCGGCGACCTTCGCTTATAAGGCACCCTTTGGGACAGAGCTGGCATTTTACATAATTGCCCTTGTGAGGTATATGGCAGTAGAGTGTGCGAGAAGGCTCAGGAGAAGTGTGGCACCTAACGCAATCGGCGGTCTCTTTTCCCCCTGGTATGTAGTAAAGCGCCTCTTTGGCATTAGGGGGGAGTTCAGTTTTAGCTACTGCGTTGCGCAATCCCCTGAAAAGGGAAGCAAATCCAAAAGCCCCGGCAGCAGTGACCATCAATTTTAAAAACTTACGCCTGCCCACCATTTCTCATCCCCTCACTTTACAACTTTAACTTCTTCCCCTTTCTCTGCCTTGGATTTGCCCCTTACAAGAAGGCCCCTTCGCTTGAGCAGGGCGTACATGCCTTGGTAGGAATAGTTCACTCCGAAGTTCTCCCTGACCCACGTGATGGCCTTCCTCGTAGTAAAACAAAGGTTTTGGCCAGCTTCTTGTTCCAGCTTTAAAAGTTGCTCCTGGGTTAAGAAAGGTCTCCTCCCCTTAAGGTTCCCACGGCGGTGAGCTAAGAGTTCTTCAATCCCTCCTTTCCTGTACCAAGAAAGCCAGCGGTTAACTGTTCGGATATGGACGCCTATGAGCCACGCTACTCTGGCAAGCTTGTATCCTCGCCTGACAAGCCAAAGGGCCTGCAAGCGCCTCTTTGTTTCGGGATTATTCTCCTCCTGGTAGTGCTTTCGCCAAAAGCCTTCATCTTCTCTCCACTCTATCCGTAGTTTCCGCCCCCTCATGGCTCCTCAAAAGATATAGAGAGTTTCCAGGGTCAGTCTCCGGGCAAGCCATGTAGTTCCCAAGAGGGAAAAGAAGGTAATGCCAGCCATGAGCAGAGGGAGAGCCAAGGTCCAGCGCTCTCTCCAGCGAGGTAAAGCACGGGTGTGAAAGTAGAGGGTGCCTATGAGCCAAAGGGTAAGGGTCCAAATTTCTTTCAAGCTCCAACCCCAATAGCTCCCCCAACTCAGTTCTCCCCAGATGGAACCAAGGAGCATTGAAAGGGTAAGGGCGATGTAGCCTAAAGCCATTGTCGTAGCGAGTTTGGGTGAGCCTTCAGCTGGTTTTAACATAATTGCCAAGGCCATAGTCCCTGCTACCAGGAAAGCGCCGTAAGCAATGGAAGCAGTTAGAGTGTGGAGTTGGAACCAGAAAATCCTGAAGGCAGGAGGGAGAGGTAAGGGCTCAGCGGTGAAGGTCCCTTTGCTGAAAAAGGCCAAAACTGCAGCGATGAAGGGCAACAGCCAACCCCTCTCTTTACCTTCCCCACCTATTTCCATCAAAGCATGGATAAGAGTAGCAAAGCCGATGGTAACCAAGAGGAATTCTTCCGGAGTGGATAGAGGCCAGTAGCCGGCTTTGAACCCGAGATTGGCAATTGAGGCGAACCAAAGGAGGCACCCCGCCAGTTCTATAGCGAGAGCAACAGCTCGTTTCTTCCACAAAATTATTCCAGCCGCAAGCCAGCAGGCTATGGCGCAGTAGGAAAGGGCGAGCAATTCATCCTCCTTTCAGAGCTTCGGCCAGTTCCTTAACGCTTGCAAATACAAGGTCGGGCTTAGGGTTAGCTGCAACCAAGGAGCTCTCATCGGTAACTCCGGATAAGACCAGGATGCTTTTTAACCCTGCCTGGTGAGCTCCTAAGATGTCTGTTTCCAGCCTATCTCCTACCACTGCTGTTTTATCTGGAGTGCTTCCCAAGCGTTTAAGGGCCAGCTCAAAGATTAAAGGAGAGGGCTTGCCGATAATGGTAGGCTTGACTTCGGTAGCGGCCTCTAAAGCAGCCAAAATTGCTCCGTTTCCTGGGCAAAGTCCTTCTTCGGTGGGCAAAGTGCGGTCAGGGTTAGTTCCTATGAATGAAGCCCCCGACCTTATAGCCAAAGCCGCTTTCTTGAGCTTCTCGTAGGTCAGGTTCAAGTCTATTCCTACCACTACAAAATCCACGTCCCTATCTTCGGAGAGAGTGAAGCCTGCGGCCAGAAGTGCCTCTCTTATCCCTTCCATCCCTATCAGGAAGACCCTGGCTCCTGCCTTAGCTATGGTGCGAAGGTAAAAAGCAGTAGCTTGTGCAGAGGTAAAAATCCTGGCTTGATCGACCTTTATCCCCATCTTAGCCAATTTAGCCTCGTATTGGGCGGGGGTAAGGGAAGAGTTATTGGTGAGGAGGAGGTAATCACGGCCGGTTTCTTCTAAGGTGGAGATGAATTTATCTGCTCCTGGGATAGCCGTGTTCCCCCTGTAAAGGACGCCGTCCATATCTACAATGAAAGCGGAGATTTCCTCAAGGCTGACCATATCTTTTCTCCCACCTTCAAGCTTAGGAACATTATAAGCAAGGCAACTTCCCCTTGCAAACTCGCGCTGAATTTGACAAAAGGAATAACCTGTGTTATGATGCATATGCCGGTTGGGACTTCTCGTTACTCCAGCGGGGGCCGCCGGAGAGGAAACCGGCGGTTTTTCCTTAATGGGGCCTGAGGGGGCTTGACCGGAAGAAATTCGGAGAAATGGAGGTTAGCAGTGGGTACCAGAACCACCGGAACCGTCAAGTGGTTCAGCCGTGTCAAGGGCTACGGCTTCATCAAGCCCGACGGCTCAGATAGGGACGTCTTCGTCCACTATACGGCCATTGTGGGGCAAGGCTTCCGAAACCTTGAGGAAGGCGACCGAGTGGAGTTCTCCATCCAGGAGACCCCCAAGGGCCCCCAGGCCGTTAACGTTGTAAAGCTGTAACCCTATCGGCTGCCACGCCAAAAGGCAAGCCCTGACGTTCAAAGGTTGAGCGTCGGGGCTTGTCTCCAAGAATTATGAGGGGGAAGTTCGCAGCACTATTACTTTTTATCGCTCTCGCTCTTCCAAGTCAATACAAAGTTTGCAACCAAGCACTAGAAGGCTATCCGCTTCTTTGGGCCCCAGATAGCTCTTTCTTACTTGTAGGAAGACCAAGCCGAGAGGTAAAAGCGGAAGGGAAAATCCAGCTCCTTCAGGAGCTTTATGCCTTTTACCCCGGCGAAAGAAGATGCCTCAAGGTTTCCGAAAACGCTTTCTACCCTTCTTTCTCCCCTGATGGTCGGAAGCTTTCCTTCATCAGTTTTGTGAGCCCGAAGAAAGCCTTCCGCCAAGAGATGGACCTGAAAACCGGGAAAGTTATGGCCAGGGGTGAAGTTGCTTGGCCGGAAACTCCCAAGGAAGCGCTTTCCCCAAACGGGCGCTACGCTATTTTGAAGGAAGAAGCCGAAGTCTACCTTCAGGACAAAGCCTCAGGTGAAAGGGCTTTCCTTTTCCGTGCTCGCTACCTCGGCGGAGTTTCTTGGACACAAGACAGCCTCAAGGCGGCGGTAATAGCTTCCCCAGAGCCTTTTAAATCCCAGCTTTGGCTTGTGGAAGCATCTCCTCCCAAGGCCCGGATGCTTCTGGAGCTGGAAGGGGAGGTTTTGGATGGCCCTTCTTTTTACCCTGATGGAAGCTTCATCGCTTTTGGGCGTTATCCGCTTGGGGCCGGAACAGCTGAATCAGCCGATATCTGGACAATTGATGCCAACGGTGAAAACCTTAAGCCTTTGATAGAGCAGCCTGGGGAAGACAGTTCCCCTCTCTTCTCGCCCGACGGGCGCTACTTGGCTTTCCGCCGCAACGGCCAGGTTGTAGTGATAGAGCCTGGGAAACCTTTAAGCCAAATCTTGCCTTTAGCCTCTGACCAAACTTCGGTTAGCATCATGGTAGAACCCTACCCTCCTTTGACTCCACCCGCTACAATCCGGGTAATCCACAACCCCAATAACTACTACCGCGCCGATGTCCCGCCTTGGCAAGTTGACGTCTTTGACTTTGAAACCTACGTCAAGCAAGTTGTCCCATACGAGATGCCTGCCCTTTGGCATCCGGAAGCGCTTAAGGCGCAGGCAGTTGCGGCCAGGACCTATGGCTGGTACTTCGTCTTAAAGAACCAAAACTTAAGCTACGATGTCTCTGATTGGGTTGACTACCAAGTGATGGGGCCGGATACCCATCCTAACTCAAACCAAGCCGTTGATGAGACCAGAGGCCAGTACATTGAATGGAAAGGATTGCCAATCTTAGCCGAGTACAGCGCTGAGAACAGCTCCCCGACATTGCCCCGTTACAAGCCTGGCACTTACGAGCCGGACCCCAATTACCCATACTTAAGCGCGGTGTATGACCCAGTGGGCTTTGGGCAGCCCAGAAAAGGCCATGGCCGGGGGATGTCCCAGTACGGAGCCAAAAGGTGGGCCGAAAATTACGCCTGGGGATACCAGCAAATCCTCACCCATTACTACACCGGGGTTAACGTAAGGAAAGCCTACTCTTCCGAGGACTCCGGCCCACCTTTAGCCAGCATAACCAAACCGTGGTCCGGGTTTTACGTAAACACTAATTTAATCCCCCTCCGAGCCAATGCCTCCGATGAATTCAGCGGCGTAAGCACAGTAGATTTCTACTCCGGCACGCTTCTTCTTGGTACCGATTCCGATGGAACTGATGGCTGGAGTTACCTCTGGGATATATCATCCCTGCCTGACGTGAGGCTTGGAGAAGGGCCTGAGCTTTTAGTCGTAGCTACCGATGGGCAAGGCCAGAGTTCATCGCCAGATGGCCCAGTTAGGGCGAAAATCGGGATTGACCGGATTAATCCGACGATGACTGCTTCAATAGCCTATACCTTAGCGAATTCGCTTGACATAACTCTGACGGTAACGGTGAGCGATGCGGTCCCCGGAGAGGTTGAAGGGGTGGGGATAAGCAACGATTGGCTTTGGGAAGAGGGAGAATTCTACACTCAAACCGGGAGGATAGTGGATGACCCGGATGCTCTGGACGGCAAGGCCCTCCAAGCGAGGGCAGGGGTTGACCGGCCGGGGGCCTGGTATGGCCCATACACATTTGCCCTGGAACCCGGTTTCCCCTACAGGGCGATATTCCGCCTCAAAGCTGAAAACCTCATAACGCCTACCGAGGAGATAGCCGTCCTGGAAGTAGTCCAGAACGCTGGGACTGAGCTTTTGGGGCTCAGGCCTCTTACAGGGGTTGATTTCAAAGAGGCCGGCGTTTACCAGGAGTTTCCTGTGGATTTCTACTATTGGGCAAAAGGGTATGCTGGGCTTGAATTCCGCCTTACCTTCAAGGGCACAGCCGACATTTATCTGGACAGGGTCTTAGTGACTTCCTATCCCTACTCTTCTACTGGCGAAATAGCCTGGCAGCTTCCTCCTGGCGAAGGGGAGAAGCTTCTTTGGCTAAAAGCCTTTGACAAAGCTGGCAACGTCTCTTCGGATGTGACCATAACTTTAACGGTTGAAGACATCAATCCTCCCTCCGGCTGGTCCGAACTTATCCCCTCGGGCTGGATAACCATTAGCCCGCCTATAACAGTTTCCGTTCGGGTGGCTGATGATGTATCGGGTTTGGACCCAAACAGTGCTGCCTTTCGCTACTCCGTGGATGAAGGGATTACTTGGAGTGAGTGGCTTACGGCCGAAGTCGCTCTGACCTCCCCTTTGGAAGGGCTTGTGATTGCTTCCATGGTTCCTGTCCCTGAAGGGGCAAGGGGGAGGATACAGTTCCGCATAGCCGATAGGGCGGGTTTCGCCTCCGAAAGTCCCGTTTACGTTACAAAAGTGGCTTGGAAAATTTTCTTGCCC
>CAYOIS010000086.1:0-3624 GCA_964404055.1 uncultured Anaerolineae bacterium
CCCCCTCTTGCCAAACCCGAAGCGAAGTTGTACAATTAGCGTTGGAGGGGAAAGCCATGTCTAACATTGCGGGATTGCTATTCTTTGTCTTCTTAGGAATCACAATCCATGAGTTTGCCCACGCTTGGGCTGCCGATAAGCTTGGTGACCCGACACCACGCTTCATGGGCAGGCTTACCCTTAACCCTGCAGCCCACTTGGACCCTTTGGGCACTCTCATGTTCCTTGTCTCCCTCGTTTACGGGTTCGGAATCGGCTGGGGAAAGCCTGTGCCTGTGAACCCTCGTAATATCCATAAGCTCCCTATCGTTACAGGAATGGGCCTAATAGCCTTCGCTGGCCCTTTTTCCAACCTCCTTTTGGCTTTAGCTCTGGCCTTGGCCCTCCGCTTCCTCCCCTATTTAAGCTTTCGGGATTTCTTCATGGCCGGAGTATTTGCCAACGTCGGCTTGGCCCTGTTCAACCTCCTGCCCTTGCCTCCTTTGGATGGCTTTGACATACTTTTAGGCATTATCGGCTCTTTCCGCACCCGAACTGCCTACAACCTCTTCCGCCAGCTTTCCCAGCTGGAGGCCCATGGCCCACTGATTCTCTTTGCCCTCATTGCCATTGATTACATCTTACCCGTAAGCATTTTGGGAAGCATCTTGGGGCCTCCTTTCCGCCTCATAACCTCACTGCTTTTGAGGTGAGGGGCGCTCATGTTGAGGCTCATCAAGCAGGCTTTATACAGAGCCCACCAATTCTTCCAGGCCCTCTCGGCCAACTTGGATGAAAAGGATTGGCAAGTGCTGAGGGAGAACCTTACCCCTGAGGAACTGGCTGCTTTCAGCCGGATGAGCGCTGCCGACCAGCGCCATAGCCTTGAGGTTTACTACACCCTTGTGGGGGAAGGCAAAATCCACCCTGACCTCTTGAAAGCCGCCCTGCTCCACGATATCGGGAAAGGGGAAGGGGACATTCGCCTCTGGCATAGGGTGGCCATAGTCCTAATTAGAGCATTCTTCCCCATAGCTTTGAAATGGCTTGCCGTACCCGATGGCTGGCGCCGTCCCTTTTACATCCACTACTACCACCCAATTTTAGGGGCCGAGATGGCTAAGAAGCTCGGTTGCAACCCTCTCACCGTGGAGCTTATACTCAGGCACCAACCGGCTTTGGAGCTTCCACCTTGGGACCCTACCCCTGAGCAGTTGGAACTCCTTAAAGCCCTTCAAGAAGTGGATGGAACGAAATGAAAATAGCCATTGCCCCATTTGGCCAAGTGGAGAAGAAAATCTTGGATTACCTTGAGGAAGCATTGAGTAGAACATTCGGCAAAGAATGCACTCAGCTTCCCCCTTTACCCATTCCATCCCATGCCTTTAATCCCTCCCGGCGCCAGTACCTTTCCAATTTGTTCCTCAAAGAACTGGGGAAAATTGAGGCCGAAGGGGTGGAGAAAATCTTAGGAGTTACCGAAGTGGACCTATATACGCAGGGACTCAATTTTGTCTTCGGCCAAGCATCGCTCGGGGGGAGGGAAGCGGTAATCTCGTTGGCCAGACTTCACCAGAGCTTCTACGGCTTGCCTGAGGATGAAAGCGTCCTTCTGGAGAGAACTCTGAAGGAAGCCGTCCACGAGCTTGGCCATACATGGGGCCTTGCCCATTGCCCTGACCCTCTCTGCGTGATGCATTTCTCCAATTCCTTGCGCGATACTGACATAAAGAAAGCCGAGTTTTGCCCCCGTTGCCTTTCGGCCCTAAAGGCTCGCCTTTAGGAGGGAAGCTATGGATGCGGACCTGGTGCTATACAATGGCTTCGTTTACGATATGGTCAACCCTTCCCCGAACCAAGCTATTGCCATAAGGGCAGGGAAAGTGCTTAAAACGGGGTCGGACCGGGAAATCCTCTCGCTCTTGAGGCCCGAAGGGATAGCCATTGACCTCAAAGGGGCCACTGCTATCCCTGGCCTTGTGGATGGCCACTTCCACCTCTTGAGCTATGCCCTACGTCTCTCAACTTTGGACCTCGCTGGCCTTGATTCCAAAGACAAAGTTTTGGAGAAAGTGGCTACCAAGGTTTCCTCAATTCCTGAAGGGCAATGGGTAATCGGCGGGGGTTGGGACAGGAACCTTTGGCTAGACCCATCCTTTCCAACTTACAAGGATTTGGATGCGGTTGCCTCCAATCACCCTGTGGCGCTCTGGAGCAAGGATGGCCATACACTCTGGCTCAATTCCCTCGCTCTAAAGGAACTGGGGATAAATCCCTTCACACCTGACCCACCAGGCGGGGTGATTGAGCGCGACGAGTTTGGCCAACCCACCGGCATCCTCAAAGAGAAGGCTGCGGAGCTGGTGAGGCAGCGTGTGGAAACTTATTCCCCCTTGCTTCAGCGAAGCGTAGAAGAAGCTATGGAAAATCTTCTGCGCAAGGGTTTAGTGGGGCTTCACAATTGCGAGGACGAGAGGGCTTTAGCTTTACTTCAGAGTCTAAAGAGCCAAGGCAAACTCAAGATGCGCATCCTCCACCACATCCCTGCCGAAAACCTGGAAGCAGCCGTAAAGCTTGGGATAAAGAGCGGCTTTGGGGATGAATACTTGCGCATTGGTGGAGTCAAAATCTTTGCCGATGGTACCCTTGGCTCTCGGACGGCGGCCATGCTTGAGCCTTACCTTGGAGAACCGGAAAACTTGGGAATCCTGACCATAACTCCTGATGAGCTTGAGATGCTGGTTTTGAAAGCAGGGGAAGCAGGCCTCTCGGTAGCCGTTCACGCCATAGGTGATAGGGCCAATCGGGTTGTGTTAGATGCTTTGGAGAAAGCCCCCCGACTTCGCCACCGTATTGAGCACGTCCAACTCCTCACCGCCGAGGACTTGCCCCGTTTAGCGAAGCTTGGGGTTGTGGCCTCAATGCAACCAATACATGCTACTTCCGATATGGAGATGGCTGAGCGCTATTGGGGTAAAGAACGCTGCCGTTGGGCCTATGCTTGGCGCAGCCTCCTTGAAGCCGGCACAATCTTAGCCTTCGGCTCTGATTGCCCTGTGGAGCCTCCGGAGCCTCTTTTGGGGATTTACGCTGCCGTGACCAGGCGCCGCCTTGATGGTTCTCCTGGACCTGAAGGCTGGTTCCCAGAGCAACGCCTTAAAGTAGAGGAAGCAATCCGGGCTTACACTTGGGGGAATGCCTTCGCTGCAGGGGAAGAGAAAAGCCGAGGGACACTCGCTCCTGGCTTCCTGGCCGATATCACTATCCTCTCCGAAGATATATTCCGAACCGCTCCGGAGAAAATTCCCACTATTGAGGTTTTAGGGGCTATAATCGGGGGCGAAATCGCTTTCCTTCACTCTGCTCTTTGACTCTCACTTTTCTGTGATTGACCTATTTCCGGCCCTTAAAAGCCCTGAAAAGTATGAAGGCGATTATTAAAATGGCCACCACCCCCAAAAGTACGATGGCAATGCTGATTGCCCTCATTGGCAAAATAGGCCGAGCTGTAGGTTGTGGGGTAGGAGTGCTGGTAGCTGAAATGAGGGGGAACAAGGCAGGTGTAGTAGGTGATGGGGAAGGTATAAAAATTGGGGTGGCTTCTATCGTTGGCGTGGGAGTTGCCACTGCAGGTAAAGGAGTTGG
>CAYOIS010000086.1:3724-8726 GCA_964404055.1 uncultured Anaerolineae bacterium
TTGGGGTGGCTTCTATCGTTGGCGTGGGAGTTGCCACTGCAGGTAAAGGAGTTGGGCTCAGAGGCGGAGTATAGCCAGTGCAGACCATGAGGCGGACATCGTCAAGGTACATAGCCGTAGGGTTGCCATTGCCATCGTTCACTACGCCAAAATATAAGCGGACGGTTTTCCCCCTTGTCAGAGTTGTAAGGTCAATGCTTACTTCTTCCCATCCCCCAGCTGTATCCTGCTTTTCCCTCCAAGGCACAGCCAAGATTGAACCATCGGCTGGGTTGAGGAGCACGAATTTAGCTTCATCAAAGGTCTGTTGTCCTTGGGAAATCAGCTTGTAGCGGAAGGTCAAATTGACCGAAGATGCATCCGCAGGCACGGTTATATCTTGCCACACGGAGGAGAAAGCCAAGACATCGGTTGAGGGGTCAAGGTTGCCGAGGAGCATTGAGCGGCTTCCGTCCCAAGCGTCATCTTGAGTGAAAGATGGTGGCTTAGGGGTGAGTTCCCAGTGCCATCCTCTTTCCTCCTCAAAGCTCCCATTGATTATCAAGTTAGAGCATGGTGGTTGCTGAGCGAAAGCAGGAGCTACCATCAGGAACAAAACCACTGCTAGCAGGGAAAATTTGAGCAAGGCTTTCATGTCTTCCTCCTAATTAAGGTAGCGATGCAATTGAGACACACCCTTTTATACCTCCTGCCCACATAAAAAGCAACTTTCAGCCCAGTTGATATTGCTTTTTGGGGCATTTTGTGCTGGTTGAGAGGGGCTTCCGGATTGCCTCTTTGCTCATTGCCTAAGAACGGACCGAGGCGGGCCGAGTGACCCGCCCCGGCAATAGGCAAAATTTGAGGGTGCTGGTTGGCGAAGCTTTCAGCCTGTAACTACGTTTACGAGCTTGCCCGGGATGAACACTATTTGCTTCACCTCTTTGCCTTCCAGATGCCGGCGAACTTTCGGGCTGCTCAGGGCCATTTCCTTCGCTTCTTCCTCGGTAATGTCGGCCGGGACTTGGAAGCGGTCCCGCACTTTGCCGTCCACTTGCACTACCAGGGTGATTATCTCCTCTTTAGCCAGCTCCTCATCCCACTTTGGCCAGCTTTGCATGTGTATGCTGTAAGGGTTGCCGAGCTTTTCCCAAAGCTCTTCGGTTATGTGTGGAGCGATGGGCGCTAAGAGGAGCAAGAGTTTCTCTACTCCTTCCCGAACCGTAGCAGTTACTCCGTGCTTCTCTGTGTAATCAATCAGGGCCGAAGTCAGCTCCATTATCGCGCTTACCGCAGTGTTGAAATGGAAGCGCTCTATGTCCCTGGTCACTCTCTTGATTGTCCTGTGGATAATGCGCAGGAGCTCTTTCCGGTTTTCCTCGCTTTCTGAGGAGAATTCGGTTGCTTCAGCTACCTCAGTGGCGATGCGCCATACCCTGTTGAGGAAGCGGAAAGCGCCCTCAACTCCTTTCTCAGTCCACTCAAAGTCCACTTCCGGCGGAGCAACGAAGAGCGTGAAGGTGCGAGCGGTATCGGCCCCGTAAGTGCTGGTGATTTCATCCACTGAGACTATGTTCCCAAGGGACTTAGACATAGCTTTCCCATCCTTGAGGACCATGCCTTGGGTGAAGAGAGCGGCGAAAGGTTCACTCACCGGGCTAAGCCCGATATCCCTCAGGAATTTGGTGAAGAAGCGAGCGTAAAGGAGGTGAAGTATGGCATGTTCTATCCCGCCCGTGTATTGGTCCACCGGCATCCAGTAAGAGGCTTTCTTGGGGTCAAATGGCAATTGGGTATTGCGGGGGTCACAGTAGCGGAAGAAATACCAGGATGAATCCACAAAAGTGTCCATCGTATCGGTCTCTCGCCGTGCTGGCCCTCCGCACTTAGGGCAAGTTGTGTTGACGAATTCAGGCACTGTAGCCAAGGGCGATTCTCCAGTTCCGGTGGGGGTAAAATCTACGTTCTCAGGCAGAAGGACCGGGAGCTGGTCCTCGGGCACAGGCACGATTCCGCATTTATTGCAGTAGACTATGGGGATAGGGGTACCCCAGTAGCGCTGGCGGCTTATGAGCCAATCCCGGAGCTTGTAACTTATGGCGAACTCTCCAAGGCCTTTTTCCTTCAACCACTCAATTGTGCGCTTAACTGCCACATCGCCGGGGGTTCCGGTCAGAGGACCGGAATTTATCATGGTACCATAGCTATCGTGGAAGAGGACATCGCGGTAGAATTCTATGTCCCAGAGCATTTGAGCGACGGTGGACTTATCCCGCAAAGTCGAGTCAAGCTCGTGGCATCTTTTGACGATTGCCTTTTCCTGGGCCACAGAGTCAACATCCATTACGCCATCGGCAAACACAAATTGCCATCCTGCCCCCACGACCTCTGTCCAAGAGTTGGGCAAGAGGAACTGCTGGACAAGGGCAATGTAGCGTGCTCGGTCCCTTTCATCCAAAATTAGGTACAGAGAGCCTTCTTTCTCTTCAAACTGGAAGCCTGCTTGCGCCAAGGCTACGGCGAGGCCTTCCCGGAAAGTGCCTTTCCTAAGGTAACTCTTGGCCTTCCCCCCAGGCGGGGCTATGACCGGTATGACTGGCAGGCCGAATTTAAGGGCAAACTGGAAGTCCCTATCATCGTGGGCAGGAACACCCATTACCGCGCCAGTCCCATAGCTTATGAGTACGTAATCGGAAATCCAGATAGGGATTCGTTCCTGGTTTACGGGGTTTATGGCATAAGCACCAATGAATAGGCCAGTCTTTTCCTTTTCAGTGCTCAAGCGCTGGATTTCGCTCTGGAGGAAAGCGAATTCTCGGTATTCTTCCACCTCTTTCCTTTTATCAGGGGAGGTGAGCTTCTCCACAAGCGGGTGTTCAGGGGCCAGGATCATGAAAGTTGCCCCCCAAAGAGTATCGGGCCGGGTTGTAAAGACCACGATGTCTTCACCGCTTTCAGTCTTGAAAGTGACTTTTGCTCCTTCACTGCGGCCTATCCAGTTAATTTGCTGGAGCTTGACCTTTTCGGGCCAGCGTTCCAGCTTTTCCAAATCCCTCAGCAGCTCTTCAGCGTAGGCTGTTATCTTCAGGAACCATTGCTCTAATTCCTTTTTGGTGACCATGGAGCCGCATCGCCAGCATCGCCCTTGTATGACTTGTTCGTTGGCCAAAATGGTCTTGCATGATGGGCACCAGTTCACAGGGGCTTTAGCTTTGTAAGCAAGACCTCTTTCGTACATTTTTATGAAGAACCACTGGTTCCAGCGGTAGTAGTTGGGGTCATAGGAAGAAATCTCGCGGTCCCAATCGTAGCATACGCCCATTTTGCGGAGCTGCTCTTTCATCCGATTAATGCAGTTTTCAGTCCAAACTCGTGGGTGGATGCCGTGTTTTATCGCTGCGTTCTCCGCAGGCAGGCCAAAGGAATCCCACCCCATCGGGTTAAGAACATTGTACCCTTGCATGGTCTTGTAGCGAGCTATTAAGTCGCCTATAACGTAGTTCCGGCAGTGGCCCATGTGGAGGTCACCTGAGGGGTATGGATACATCACCAGGTTGTAGAATTTGGGCTTATCGTCTCTTTCAGTGGTGTAATAGAGTTTGTCTTCCTCCCAGCGCTTTTGCCACTTTGGCTCTATCTCTTGCGGGATGTATTTCTCCGCCATAACTTCACCTCCTTTCATAAGTAAGTAAGCCAACCGTAGCGGTCTTCCTTCCTACCCTCCACAATGGCAAAGAACTCTTCTTGAAGCCTTTTGGTCACTGGTCCTCTCTCGCCTTTTCCGATGATTACGCCATCAACTGAGCGAATAGGTGTTATTTCAGCCGCGGTGCCGGTGAAGAAGAGTTCATCGGCTATGTAGAGAAGTTCACGGGGTATTAGCTCTTCCCGGACTTGGTATCCCAATTCCATGGCAAGGGTTATAACCACCTTTCTGGTCACGCCCTCCAAGATTGAGGAGGCCAGGGGAGGGGTGTAAATGGAACCTTTGTAGACCAAGAAGATGTTCTCTCCACTTCCCTCGCTCACGTATCCGTTGATGTCCAGAGCAATACCTTCGGCGCAGCCACGGTCGTGTGCTTCCATAGCGATGAGTTGGGAGTTTAAGTATTGCCCTCCCCACTTAGCAGCAGCGGGGAAGGTATCGGGGGCCATCCGGCGCCATGAGCTTACTGCCACATCTACACCTTTCTCAATAGCTTCGGCCCCAAGGTAGCGGCCCCATTCTATGGTGATTATGGCCAATTCTACAGGGCAGCTTCGGGGGTCAAGGTTAAAGCCTCCAACCCCCCTGAAAGCTATAGGGCGGATGTAGCAGGAGCGGTGACCGTTAGCCTTTATGGTCTCCAAGATTGCTTTTTTGATTTCCTCTGCGGAATAAGGGAGGTCCATTCTGTATATTTTGCAGGAATTGATGAGGCGTTGGACGTGGTCATCAAGGCAGAAGACGGCTGTGCCTTTGGTTGTTTCATAGGCCCTTATGCCTTCAAAAACCGATGAGCCGTAGTGCAAGACGTGTGCTGCGACGTGGACAGTAGCTTGGTCCCAAGGCACAAGTTTACCATTGAACCAAATCCATTGAGATTTTGGTATGGTCATGAAAACCCTCCTTGGGCTGGTGTGAGTAATTAAAAAACCCTTCGTCCCAGGGACGAAGGGTTTTCCCTCCGCGGTACCACCCTGCTTGGCGGAAGAGCAATTCCGCCCTCTTTGGGCAAGATAACGGTTGCTAACCGGCGGTGGCTACTTAACCTTTCACCACCGCAGCTCCCGGGCGAGTTCAGCCTCAGGCACTCCCTCGGGTGCCGTTGCCGGGTTCGCAGCTTCCCCCGGCTCTCTGGAGGGATGGCTTACTACTCCCGTTCGCAGCTTTTTGTCGTATTTAAAATTAAAGTGGAGCTGAGGGGATTTGAACCCCCGACCTCGTGAGTGCGATTCACGCGCTCTCCCAGCTGAGCTACAGCCCCACTTGGTTTATATGATAACATAAAAAGGCCAATTCGTCAAGCCTGAAAAGCACTTG
>CAYOIS010000087.1:0-8681 GCA_964404055.1 uncultured Anaerolineae bacterium
GAGGTGCAGATAGCTATATTAACCGAGCGAATAAATAGGCTTGTCCAGCACCTTTCCGTTCACAAGCACGATGAGCATTCCCGAAGGGGACTTTTGAAGCTGGTGGGGAAGAGAAGGCGCTTTCTCAACTACCTTCAGGAAAAGGATTATAGGCGTTACCGCAAGCTCATAGAAGAGCTCGGCTTACGCCACTAAAATTTTTAAAGGCGAGGTCAGGAAAAGGGGTGCAGGTATTGGAAGGCAGGTCTCTGTTTCGGGGAAACAGGGCTCTGCCCTCCAGTCCCTGGCCTCCAAACCTGGCCTCGCCTGAGGTTAGGTTTAGGAGGTGGTTTATGAGTAGTACGTTTAAAGTCCAAGTAGCAGGACAAGAGTTTATTTTTGAGACCGGTAAATTGGCCTTTCAGGCCGGAGGAGCGGTAACAGTCCAATGGGGCGATACCATTGTACTGGCTACTGCTACCGCCTCAAAGGAACCAAGGGAAGATGTTGATTTCTTCCCCTTAACCGTAGACTTTGAAGAACGTCTCTACGCTGCCGGTAAAATCCCAGGAGGCTTTTTCCGCCGTGAAGGACGCCCAAGCGAGGCTGCTATACTCCTCTGCCGCTTGGTGGACCGCCCAATAAGGCCTCTTTTCCCCAAGGGGATGAGGAACGAAGTCCACATCGTGATAACTGCTCTATCCTCGGATGGGGAGCACTCCATAGATATACCGGCCATAGTTGGCGCTTCGGCAGCCCTGACCATATCCGACATACCTTTCAATTCGCCTATAGGGGCAGTAAAGGTAGGATATATTGATGGCGAGTTCGTGGTAAACCCAACCAATTCCCAGATGGAGCGGAGTTTGATTGATATAAAGGTAGCTGGGACTGAAGAAGCGGTCATCATGGTGGAAGCGGGGGCAATGGAAGCGCCTGAGGAGATAGTTTTAGAGGCCATAAAGATTGGCCACCAAGCCCTCCAAGCCTTCATCCAAGTCCAAAAGGAGATGGCTGAAAAGGTTGGGAAGCCTAAGATGGAAGTCCCCTTGTACCAGCTTCCCGAGGCTACTTTTAAAGCTGTGGCCGAAAGGGTTGAGGCTCCGATAAAGGAAATACTCAAGCAAAACCTAATAAAGGCCGAGCGGAACGAAGCCTTGGATTCTCTCTTAGCGCAGTTATTGGTTGAGCTTGGCCAGGAACATTCCCCTCTGGACATAAAAGAGGCTTTCTTCCAAGTCCTCAGAGACATCGTCCGCAAGCGAATCCTGGACGAAGGGATTCGCCCTGATGGCCGTGGGCTTAAGGATATAAGGCCAATAAGTTGCGAGGTAGGGCTCCTCCCCAGAACACATGGCTCTGGCCTCTTCACCAGGGGAGATACTCAAGTTCTGACCATTGCCACCCTTGGAACCCACAGCGATGAGCAGATAATGGATAGTTTGATGGCCGAGGAGACTAAGCGTTTCATCCACCACTACAATTTCCCGCCCTATTCTACAGGCGAAGCTAAGCCCATAAAGGCTCCAAGCCGGCGAGAAATTGGACACGGTGCTCTGGCCGAAAGAGCAGTGGCTCCTGTTATCCCGCCGGAGGAAGAATTCCCGTACACCATACGGCTTGTTTCCGAAGTGCTTTCCTCCAACGGTTCTACATCTATGGCTTCGGTTTGTGGCTCAACCTTGGCCCTGATGGATGCAGGCGTGCCTATAAAGGCACCAGTGGCTGGTATATCCATAGGGCTCGTAAAGGAAGATGGCCGTTACGCCTTATTAACCGATATCCAAGGCATGGAAGACCACTTGGGGGATATGGATTTTAAAGTAGCTGGGACGGCTAAAGGGATTACTGCTATCCAGATGGACTTAAAGATTCCCGGAATCTCCCATGAGATTCTGGCTGAAGCCTTGTCCCAGGCGCGAGAAGCTCGCCTTTTCATCTTGGACAAAATGCTTTCACTGATTGATAAGCCCAGGCCATACATTTCACCTTATGCTCCTAAGGTCAGCATGATTAAGATTGAGCCGGAAAAGATAGGCCTTGTGATTGGCCCAGGCGGGCGTACTATCCGCCATATTATTGACGAAACAAAGACAAAGATTGACATAGAGGACGACGGGACTGTCTACGTAGCTGGCGTTGATGGGGCAGGGGTTGAAAAAGCCGTCCAGCTTATAAGAAGCCTCACCGAGGAGGCTGAAATCGGCAAAATTTACCTGGGTAAAGTGGTTCGGATAACCGATTTCGGCGCTTTTGTAGAGATACTGCCGGGCAAGGAGGGTCTGCTCCATAAATCTCAGCTCTCCGATCGCCGGGTCTCAAGGGTTGAGGATGTAGTGAAAGAAGGGGACGAGATAATGGTCATGGTCATAGACATTGACAAAGATGGCCGGATTAAGCTCTCGCGCCAAGCCGTTTTAGAAGGCTGGACTGCCGAAGAAGCAAGGATCCGGGATCGGCAAACTCAGAAGAAGAGCACCCTTATCAAATCGCCAGCTAGCGTAGGAGCAAGGATAAGGGTTAGACCTTCCCGTAAGCCTTAATTCCCCCCAATGGGAAAAGGGGAGTAGAGACAAAGAAGTCTTGCCTGAGTTAGGCTTGACTTTACATTTTTATTAAGGAGGTGAGAAACCATGGCTAAAAAGTGGGTCTACATGTTTAGCGAAGGCGGTGAATCCATGCGCGACCTTCTCGGAGGGAAAGGGGCTGGGCTTGCCGAAATGACCAGGGCCGGCCTCCCCGTCCCCCCAGGCTTCACCATAACAACCGAAGCCTGTAACGAATACTTTAAGAACGGGCGTCAATTCCCCGAGGGGATGTGGGAGCAAACCTTGGAAGCTCTTCGCGAAGTAGAGAAAATGACCGGCAAAAAGTTCGGCGACCCCTCTAATCCTCTCCTGGTTTCTGTCCGATCCGGAGCTAAAGTATCCATGCCTGGGATGATGGACACCGTCCTGAACCTGGGCTTGAACGAAGAGACCCTCCAAGGCCTTGCCAAGCTCACCCAGAACGAGCGCTTCGCTTACGACGCTTACCGCCGCTTCATCCAAATGTTCGGCCGAATTGTGATGAAGGTGCCAGGGGAGAAGTTTGATGAGGCTTTTGAGAAAATCAAGGAGAAATACGGAGCTCAGAAAGATACCGACCTTAATGTTGAAGCTCTGAAAGAAGTTGTAGCCGAGTTTAAGCGCATTTATAAAGAGCACGTGGGAGAAGATTTCCCTTCCGACCCCTACGAGCAGCTGCGCAGAGCTATCGGGGCCGTATTTGAATCCTGGTTCGGAAAGAGAGCTGTTGATTACCGCAACTACTACGGAATCCCCCACGATTGGGGTACTGCGGTCAACATCGTTATGATGGTCTTTGGCAACATGGGAGATGATTCAGGGACAGGTGTAACTTTCACCCGTGACCCTGCTACCGGTGAGAAAATCCTCTGGGGCGAATATTTGCCCAATGCCCAGGGCGAGGATGTGGTGGCTGGAATCCGCACCCCTTATAAGATTGAAGAGCTCAAGGAAAAAATGCCCGAGGTTTATGAGCAGCTGGTGAAGGTCTCGGAGCTCTTAGAGCGCCATTACAAGGACATGCAAGATATGGAGTTCACTGTGGAACGGGGCAAGCTCTGGATGCTCCAGACCAGGGCTGGGAAGCGCACAGCTAAGGCTGCGGTCAAGATAGCCGTAGACATGGTCAAGGAGGGGATTATCTCCAAAGAAGAGGCCATAATGCGTGTTACCCCGGAGCAGGTGGACCAGCTTTTGCATCCCCGCTTTGACGAAAAGGCCAAGGAGAAAGCCAGGGCTGAGGGGCGCTACCTGGCCAAGGGTTTGAACGCCTCGCCCGGAGCGGCTACGGGGATAGCCGTCTTTGACGCCGATACTGCCGAAGAGCTGGGCAAGAAAGGGGAAAGCGTAATCTTGGTCCGCCCTGAGACCTCCCCTGATGACGTGCACGGAATGCTTGTGGCTAAAGGAATTCTTACCCAGCACGGGGGTGCTACTTCCCATGCCGCTGTAGTAGCCAGGGGCCTTGGCAAGCCATGCGTTGCCGGTTGCGAGGCCATCCATATTGACCTTGCCCGCCGCCTCTTCACCGTGAACGGCAAAGTAGTAAAGGAAGGGGATATAATCTCCATTGACGGCTCCACTGGTGAGGTATTCATCGGCCCAATAACCACCATTGAGCCCAAGCTTGAGGAAGAAGAGGAACTCCTCGCTCTCCTCTCCTGGGCCGATGAGGTCCGGCGCCTTGGGGTCTGGGCTAATGCCGATTACCCGAAGGATGCCAGACAAGCCCGAAACTTCGGAGCCGAAGGGATAGGCCTGTGCCGAACCGAGCACATGTTCTTTGAGCCGGATCGCCTCCCAATCGTCCACCAAATGATTTTGGCCGAAACCTTGGAGGAACGCCAGGCAGCCTTGGACAAACTCCTCCCAATCCAGAAAGAAGATTTCAAAGGCATCTTCCGGGTAATGGAGGGGCTCCCAGTCATAATCCGCTTGATTGACCCGCCTCTGCACGAATTCCTGCCTAAGTATGAGGAGCTCATAGCTGAGGTTACAGAACTCCGGGTTCGCCTTGAGTATGAGAAGGACAATGCTGAGCTCAAGGCTCGCCTGGCGGAGAAAGAGGCCTTGCTCCGCAAAGTAGCAGCGATGAGGGAAGCCAACCCCATGCTGGGCTTCCGCGGGGTTCGCCTTGGGGTTCTCTGGCCCGAAATCAACAGGATGCAGGTCAGAGCTATAATGGAAGCCGCCTGCGAACTTACAAAGGAAGGCCTGAGGGTCTATCCCGAGATAATGATTCCGGTCACCGCCAACGCCAATGAGCTTAAAATCCTCAAGGAGCTTGTGGACGAGACAGCACGTAAAGTGATGGAAGAGCAAGGGGTGACCGTCAAATACAAGTTCGGGACAATGATTGAAATACCCAGGGCGGCCCTTACCGCTGCGGAATTTGCCCGTTACGCCGAATTCTTCTCCTTCGGCACCAATGACCTCACTCAGACCGTTTACGGCATATCCAGGGATGATGCCGAGGGCAAATTCCTCCTGGCCTATGTGGAGAAGGGTGTAATTCCGGCCAACCCCTTCCAGACATTGGACCGAGAAGGGGTGGGCAGGATTATGAAGATGTGCGTGGAGGAAGCCCGTCAGGTCCGGCCTGACATAGAGATAGGGATATGCGGGGAGCACGGAGGTGATCCCGCTTCAATAGAATTCTGCCACATAATAGGCCTTAACTACGTTTCCTGCTCCCCGTTCCGGGTTCCCATAGCCAGGCTGGCCGCAGCGCAGGCTGCCCTCCAGCACGAATACGGCTTGACGAAGAAGGTCATAGTTTAAGCTTGTAAAGACCTTGTTTATCGGGGCAAGTTGCCTTTTAGAGGTGACTTGCCCCCTAATTTCTTCCCGGAGGAAAGCCCATGGAGTGCAAGAAGGAAAGAAACCTTAAAATCTGCACTTGCACTTACGAACCCTGTGACAAGAAAGGCATCTGTTGCGAATGCATAGCTTACCACCGCCGTATGGGGGAATTGCCCGGTTGTCTTTTCCCTCCGGAAGTAGAAAAGACCTATGACCGCTCTATAAGGAACTTCGTTAGAGCTTACAAACACCTACTCTAAAGGAGGGGGGAATGGCTTTGGGAGAATTTCCAGGCAAAGGCAAAGTAGCAGTCCTTCGCACAACCCCTGAGACGGTCCTGGAAGATTACAAACGCCTTATGAAATTAGCCGAATACGAAAAAGCCCTCCCCAAGGACCGAGAAACAATCCTCAAAATAAACATTTCATGGCAAACATGGTATCCGGCCTGTTCCACAACCCCTTGGCAACTGGAAGGAGTAATCCGAACCCTTTTGGAGGATGGGTACACCCGCATATGGGGTGCTCATAACCGCACTGTGGTAGTGGATGCATACATCGGCGAGCGGAATAACAAGCATAAATACGTTTGCGATAAATACCTCATCCCGAGCATCCACCTCTACGAACCCCACATCCGTTGGGTCCGCTATGAACCTAAAAATGAACTTTTGGTTCTGCACAAAATCTACCCCGAAGGCATATTCATCCCCGAGGTATTCATCGGCAAAAACATAATCCACCTGCCAACGGTTAAAGTCCACGTTTTCACCACTATAACCGGGGCTATGAAGAACGCCTTCGGCGGGCTTCTCAACGAAAAGAGGCATTGGACCCACTCCGTAATTCACGAGACTTTGGTGGACCTCTTGACAATTCAGCAGGAGATTCATTCGGGCATATTTGCCGTAATGGATGGGACTTTTGCCGGGGATGGGGCCGGGCCAAGAGCGATGCGCTGGCATGTCAAAAACGTGATTCTGGCCAGTGCCGACCAAGTAGCCATAGATGCTATCTCAGCTAAGCTGCAAGGCTTTGACCCAATGAGCATCCCCTTCATCCGGATTGCCCACGAGAAAGGCTTGGGCATCGGCGACCCGAAGGAGATTGAAATCGTCGGGGAAGATAAGGAGTGGGTGCTATCCCAAAACTGGGGCTTCAAGCAAGAGGACACTTTTGCCTCACGGGGGCAAAAGTTGATTTACCATGGCCCATTGAAGCCTTTTGAGGGCATTCTCCTTCGCTCCCCTCTTGTCCCCTGGTCCTACATCGCTTCCCGATTCTACTATGATGTCTTCTGGTATCCACTCATAGGGCACAAGAGGGTGAAAGCGGCTTTGGAAACCCCCTGGGGCAAGCTCTTCAAAGAATATGGCGATGGCAAAGTGGTCTTTTCTGCTCCGGACCCGGTAGCTCTCTCCGTAGTTGTAGGGGCAATGTTCTTGGGAGCTTTGGGCTTGAGGACTTTATGGAAGCTTTTCAAGAGGTGAAGGATGGGGGATTGTGTCCCCCTCGGTTGTTATGGTTAAAGGGCTTGTCTTCTGGTTGCTTTACAATTTATGGCGCCGTCGGGTGGGGTGGATTCCCTTCGGGGTAGCACTTCTGGCCATTATGATAACAGCGGGGATAATCGTTTCCCCAACCTTTCTGGCCCTGAGCTTCCTTTTCGTAATCCTGAGTTACTGGGCTTACCGCTCCGGGTTCTTGCACTTTCAGCCAGGACAATTTTCCCCACAAGAAGTTGCCCCTCTTGGACCGGAGGAAAAGGTATTCGTGCGGGCTTCTGGCCCCTTTGAGGTGGAGAGAAAGCGAGGGTACTTTGTAGACTTAGCTGCGGCCTTTGAAGGCTTTTGCACTGGGGAAAAAGTGGTGATGGCTTACGTTCCCCCTTCTCCTTTCTGGCCTAAGGGTGAGGTGGGGATGTGGTATTTCTTCTTCAGGCCCGATGACGTAAAAAAAGTGGAGTGGGGGCGAATTTTCTTCGGCCTCCATTCTCTTCCAGCCCTCCGGCTTACGTGCCAAACGGCAAAGGGCTCATCGGTTTTATTCTTAGCTTCAGGGGAATTATCCCGGCTTGAGAGGATAAGGCAGTTCATAACCGTAGAGGGTGCCAGGAGGTAAAATGCCGTCTCAAGATAGGGCATTTCGTTTGCTCATCATTATGCTCTCCATAATTGCTGCCCTGTACCTTCTGGAAAAGCTCTGGTTTTTGTTGAGCTGGCTTAAGGACGTTTTAGTTATTCTGGCCTTTGCGTGGATGATAACCTTCATCCTGGAGCCTGCAGTGAGAGGTTTGGCTTCTATCTCCTGGCCTTTGAAGGGTTCGCGTTTTTCATTTGTATTCAGGATTCCCCGCACTGCAGCTGTGGTTATAATTTACCTCGTCTTTATAGGCCTTGTAATTGCAGGGGGGACGCTTCTGCTGCCCTCAACAGTTCAGCAATCCATCCAGTTAGCCCTAAAACTGCCCGATTACCTGAGCCGCGTTCCTGAGCTCGCCGCTTCTCTGCAAGAAGTCCTAAATCGGTTTAACATAGACATTGACCTCTACTCTTTGGCTCGCTCCCCAGAACTGACAAAGTGGGCACAGAATGCAGGCACTTTGCTCATAAAATGGGCAGTGGATGCAGCAAGCAGCCTGGCCACTTTTGTAGCTCAAGCTTTCGTGGTCTTCATCTTAAGCTTCTACCTAATGCTGGAGCAAGAGCGTGTAAGCCGTTTGATTCGGGAAATTGTCCCTCAATCATTCCACGATGAGCTTAGTTTCCTAGCTGATGCTCTGCAGAGGACGTTTGGAGCCTATGTGCGGGGAGAAGGGATTGTAGCTATCCTTTACGGCCTTGGGGTTATCTTGGCCATGGAATTTGCTGGGCTGAGTTTCGCTTTACCTGTGGGATTATTTTGCGGGGTTATAACTTTAGTGCCTTACCTTGGTGACCCGATAGCCATGTTTTTGCCGGCTTTGCTTGCCCTCTTTCAGCGTCCGGAAGTGACCCTTTGGCTTTTCATATCCTTAAGCTTATATCAACAGGTTCTGGTGCGCGTTCTCCTGCCCAAGATAATAAGCGAAGCCACGGGCATGCCGGCTATTTTAGTGATTTTGAGCATATTGATAGGCGTAAAAGCAATGGGCTTCTTGGGCTTTATATTCGCCATCCCCGTAGCTGGTATGCTTTACGCCATTGGCTTTTACTTGCTTAAAAAATACAAGCGGTAATCAGCAGCATTGCCCTAAGATTACGAAAACCCTGCCTTTTTCATCCCCTATTTTCACCCTTACCCGGCCTCCCTGACGCTAAGAAACTGCTGACCGGGAAAATCCCGATTCCGTCAG
>CAYOIS010000088.1:0-8641 GCA_964404055.1 uncultured Anaerolineae bacterium
CCCTTGATTTGACAAACAAAAAACTTTGTGGTATACTGACTATCGGTCAGTAAATGACCAACGGTCAGTCTCAAAGGTGGGCTCATGGCGACGAGCGAAAGAAGGGCCAGAGAAAAAGAGCAGAGAAAGATAGAAATTTTGGAAGCAGCCCGTGATGTTTTTTCCACCAAAGGAATTGCCGAGGCTACTGTTGAAGATATAGCGGCAGCTGCTGAGCTTGGCAAAGGTACTATTTACCTCTATTTTTCCAGCAAAGAGGAAATCCTCGCCTACCTCCTCTTGGAAGGATTTGACGTCCTTTTAGAAAAGCTTACTGAAGCCTATGCCCCTTCCCAGGATTTAACTCCAACGGAAAGGCTTAGACGCTTAACCTTAGCCTACTTGAATTTCTTCAAAGAAAACCCCTTCTACTTCCGCTTAATGGTGGCATTTGACCGTGGCCGCCTCCACGAGAAGATTCCAGCCGAACTCGGGGAAGAGATAAAGGCTAAGAATCAGGAAGCTCTCCAGTGGGTAGCGAGGGCAGTTAATGATGGCATAAAGAAAGGTATATTTCGCCCTTGTGACCCCTGGCTTACTGCCGCCGCTTTATGGGCATCAATCCATGGGGTCATTGTCCTTATGTCCATACCCTTTAGGAGAGAACTTTTGGGATTCTCTCTGGAGCAAATGGCCGAAGCTACTTCTTTGCTGCTGTTAAAAGGCCTTGAAAATTCTGCACAAAAGGAGGGAACATGAAAGAGGTAGTAATTGTAGCCGGAGTTAGGACCCCTGTGGGTAAGCATGGAGGGGCTTTCAGGGACCTACCAGCCCAGCACTTGGCGGCCGTGGTGATTGAGGAACTCCTCAAGCGCACCCAGATAGACCCCAATTTGATAGACGAAGTGATTTTTGGCTGCATAGGCCAATACTCCGATGCCCCCAACGTTGCCCGCGTCGCCGCCCTAATGGCTGGGGTCCCAGTCCATGTCCCCGCCTATACTGTACAGCGCAACTGCGCCTCCGGAATCCAGGCCATAACTTCTGCCTATCAAGCCATTCAGGCTGGAGATGGCGAAATCTTCATCGTAGGCGGGACCGAGAGCATGAGCACTGCTCCTTACTGCGTGAGAGGAGCTCGCTGGGGCCTCAGGCTACGCAGCACCGAGTTCATTGACACCCTTTGGGAAGGCCTCACCGACCCCCTCTGTGGCCAGATAATGGGCCGCACTGCCGAGAACTTGGTCATGCTCTACGGCATCACCAGGGAAGAGCAGGATAAATATGCCGTCCAAAGCCACCGCAAGGCCTTCATGGCCACCAGGATGGGCAAGTTCAAGGAAGAGATAGTCCCAGTAGTGGTGAGCAAGAAGGTGGCTGGCCAGGAAGTGGCCCCCGAAATTGTGAGTGAAGATGAAACCATTAACCCCAGCCTCACGGTGGAAAGGGCTGCCCTTTACCCGCCAGTCTTCATGAAAGGAGGGACCGTAACCCCGGCCAATGCTTGCCCCATAAGCGATGGCGCTGCTGCCCTCTTGGTCATGACTGAAGAGAAGGCCAAAGCCTTAGGCTACGAACCCATGGCCTACATCCGCAGCTACGCCTATGCTGCCGTTCCTCCGGAGATAATGGGGATCGGGCCGGCGAAGGCAATTCCGCTTGCCCTCAAAAAAGCAGGCCTTACCCTCAAGGACATTGACCTCATTGAGCTCAACGAAGCTTTCGCTGCTCAAGTCCTGGCCGTGGGCAGAGAACTGGAAAAGTACGGCTGGGATTGGGAAAAAGTCAACGTCAACGGCGGAGCCATCGCCCTCGGTCACCCGGTAGGGTGCACTGGAGCCAAACTCACCGTCACCATAATCCATGAGATGAAGCGCCGCAATGCCCAGTTCGGCCTCGTCACAATGTGCGTGGGTGGTGGGCAAGGAGGCGCGCTCATCCTGGAGAGAAAATGAAGGAGGGGATGAGCCATGATAACCCAGTGGGTTGATGAAAGCGTTTTAGCTAAAGGCAAAGAAATCTACCTCAAAATCAAGGACCAGCTTGAACAAAACCACAGCGGCAAAATCGTAGCCATTGACGTAGACTCGGGCGAATACTTCGTTGGGGAAACCCTGATTGAGGCCAACGATAAGGCCCGGGAAAAGTACCTAAACAAGCAGCTGTATTTTGCCCGCATCGGAACAGATGTGGCTATGGCCATAAGGGTTTGGTAATCCCAAAAAGGAGGGTAAGCCATGTATATCTTCAAAGCTGGAGTAGTTGGCGCCGGAACCATGGGCGCCGAGATAGCTCAAGTGATAACCTACGCTGGACTCCCGGTAGTAGTGAAGGACATTGACCAGAAGATTTTGGACAAAGCCCTAGAGAAAATCCGCTCCATCTACCAGCGCCAGGTAGAGAAGGGCAGGATGACTCCAGGTGATGTGGAGTCCAAGATGGCCCTCATCACTACTACCCTTACCTATAACGGCTTTGAGGACGTAGACATAGTCATAGAGGCCGTCCCTGAAAACATTGAACTTAAGAAGAGGGTGTTCAAAGAGCTGGACGAAGTTTGCCCTTCCAACACCATCTTCGCTTCCAACACTTCCGCCCTATCCATCACTGAGATGGGGGCGGCTACGAAGCGACCTCACAAGATGATTGGGATGCACTTCTTCAACCCCGCCCACGTAATGAAACTGGTGGAGGTAATCCCTGGCTTGGATACGGACCAGGACACCATTGACAGCGTGGTCATGTTCGCCGAGACCCTGCGCAAGATACCGGTTGTGGTCAAAGAATGCCCCGGCTTCTTGGTCAACAGGCTCCTGATGCCTTACTTGAACGAAGCCACCTGGGCATTGGCTGAGGGAGCTGCTACCGCCGCCGAAATTGACAAGGCCATGACTGAATTTGGCTGGCCGATGGGGCCTTTCACACTCATGGACATGCTTGGGCTTGATGTCTGCTACCATGTGGGGGCTTACCTCTACAGCGAGTATGGCGATAGGATGCAGCCCTGCCCACTCTTTGAGGAAATCTACAAGATGGGCCGTTACGGCGAGAAAACCGGCGCGGGCTTCTATGGCTATGGCGACCAGACTGATGAGCCGGTGAAGGAAGCCATAAGGAGGCTCCAGAAGGAAGGGAAAGTCCCCACCGGAACTGAGTTCAGCTGGGAGCGCCTCATAATGCCCATGATTAATGAAGCTGTCCTCTGCCTGATGGAGAACATCGCTGCTGTTAACGACATTGACATGGCCATGATGGCTGGGACAGGCATGACCTACAAGGGCGAGAGGATGGGGCCTCTACAGCTTGCTGATACCCTTGGGCTTGATTACGTCCTGGAGAAGCTTCAGGAGTTCCATGCTAAGTATGGTGAGCGCTTCCGCCCAGCCCGCCTCCTCAAACTGAAGGTCAAGGCCGGCCACTTGGGCAAGAAGGTGGGCAAGGGCTTCATGGAGTACGCTTAGCCGGTGCAGGGGGTATGGATAAAAGGGGGGTCGGGGATTAACCCCGGCTCCCCGCCCCTATAAAACCTTAGGAGGAATGAACCATGGGAGAGTATCAGAACATCCATGTCTCAATTGAGGACCGAATCGCTATCCTCACCATTGACCACCCTCCGGCCAACGCTTTTGATACCCAGACCGTTACCGAGCTCTACCAGGCATTCAATGAAGCCCTTCAGAACGATGAGGTCAAAGTAATCATAATCACTGGAGCGGGGCAATTCGCTTTCGTGGCCGGAGCCGATATCAACGAAATAAACAAGCTCAAGGGGTACGAGGATGCCAAAGAAGTAGTCCTCAAGGGCCAGGAACTTTTCAACATAATTGAGAACTCCCCTAAGCCTGTGATTGCGGCCATAAACGGAGTTTGCTTGGGAGGCGGTAATGAACTGGCCATGGCCTGCCACATCCGCATTGCTTCGGATAGAGCCCGCTTTGGCCAGCCCGAAATAAACCTCGGCATAATGCCTGGCTGGGGTGGAACTCAACGCCTCCCGAGGTTATTGGGCAAGGGCAAAGCCTTTGAATTGCTCCTCACAGGCGACATGATTACTGCCCAGGAAGCTTACCGGATTGGCCTTGTGAACAAAGTCGTCCCTGCCGGTGAGGTGCTCAAGGCGGCCAAGGACCTGGCCAAGAAGATCGCTTCTAAAGGAAAGCTCGCCATTGAAGCCATAATTGATGCTGTCAACAAAGGCATGGAGATGAGCCTCAAGGATGGCCTCCTCTACGAAGCTGACCGCTTTGCCCGGCTCTGCGAGACCGAGGACATGCGTGAAGGAGTGCGGGCTTTCCTTGAGAAGCGCCAGCCCCAATTCAAAGACCGATAACCTTCTTGCGGGGGTGAAGGCCCATCGCAGCTTTCAATGGCCAATGTGCCTTCACCCCCTACACCTTGAGGAAAGGAGGGAGGCATGGACTTCACCCTTAGCGAAGAACACCAGATGTTCCGCAGTATGTTTCGTGATTTCGCCCAGAAAGAAGTAGCCCCTCTGGCCCAGACCATTGACCATGAGGAGAAGCCACCTCTGGAAATACTAAAGAAGATGGCCGAGCAAGGCTTCTTGGGCGCAACCTTCCCCGAAAAATACGGCGGCTCAGAGCTTGATAACCTCGGCTATTGCTTCCTAATGGAAGAGATGGCCGGGGCTTGCATGTCCACTGCCCTCACCCTTCACGTCCACCTTGGCCTTGCTGGAAACACAATCCTTAGGGAAGGAACGGAAGCCCAGAAGGAGAAATACCTTCCGGACATGGCCGAGGGCACGAAGCTCGGCGCCTTCGCCCTTACCGAGCCCGAAGCTGGGAGCGATGCGGCAGCCATAAGGACCGTGGCCGTGAAGAAAGGAGACGAATACATCCTTACCGGAAACAAGCTCTGGGTCACTAACGCTGGCATAGCCGATATCTTCATAATCTTTGCCAAGACTGACCCCCAAGCTGGGGCGAGGGGGATAAGCGCCTTCATAGTGGAGAAAAGCTTCCCAGGCTTCAAAGTAGGGCGGAGGGAGCGCCTCCTTGGCTTGAGGGGAGTAGTGTGCAACCCTGTTTACCTTGAAGAATGCCGAGTCCCGGCAGAAAACTTGCTGGGCCAGGAAGGGGAAGGTTTCAAAATTGCCATGAGGGCTTTGGACTACGCCCGCTTGGGAACTGCAGCAATGTGCTTAGGCTTAGCTGAAGCTGCCTTGAGGGAAGGCTCACGTTATGCCACTGAGCGCTCCCAATTTGGCGGACCAATTGCCCTCAAGCAGGCCATCCAGAACTACGTGGCCGAATCAGCCATAAAGATAGAAGCCCTCCGCCATTTGGTAGAATACACCGCTTGGCTTGCCGACAAGGGCGAAAGGTTCACTAAAGAAGCGGCCATGGCCAAAGCCTTCGGAGGAGAGATAGTCCGCTGGGTAGCTGATAGGATGCTTCAAGTCCATGGAGGCTACGGCTACATGAGAGAATACACCATTGAGAGGATTTACCGAGATGCTCGTGCCCTTTCCATAATTGAGGGCACAACCGAAATCCAGCGCTTCATCGTAGCCTCCGATATATTCTCCGGCTATGGCCTAAAGATTAAGCCTTAAAAGGGGGAGGTGGCTATGGATTTCTCCTTCAGCAAAGAACATCAAATGCTTAGGAGGATGGCTCGGGAGTTCGCCGAAAGAGAAGTCCTCCCCATCGCCAAAGCTATTGACGAAGAACACCGAGTCCCGATGGAAGTAGTCAAGAAGGCAGCTGAGCTTGGCCTTTTGGGAGTTCCTTTCCCCCAGAAATACGGAGGCATGGGGGCGGGGGAGATAGGCTACTGCATCGTAGCTGAAGAGCTTGGCAAAGTCTCTTCCTCCTTTGCCACCATCATAGGAGCCCACATCGGCATAGGGGCAATGGCCATATACCTCGGAGGGAATGAGGAGCAGAAGAAGAAGTACCTCACCCCCCTTGCCCGTGGGGAAAAGATTGCTGCCTTCGCCCTAACTGAAGCGGGAGCAGGCTCCGACGCCGCAGCCATCAAAACCAGAGCCATAAGGGATGGGAATTACTTCATCCTCAACGGCACCAAGCAATTCATCACCAATGGCGACATAGCCGATGTCATAACCGTGATGGCTGTAACAGACCCATCGCTTGGCCCCAGGGGAGGAATAACGGCTTTCATCGTGGAAAGGGATTATCCGGGCGTCAGAATCGGCAAACTTGAAGATAAGATGGGCATCCGTGGGTCCAGCACCGCTGAAATCATCTTAGAGGACGTCCGGGTTCCAAAGGAAAACGTCCTGGGGCCATTCGGGGCAGGGTTCATCGTCTTCATGCAGAGCTTGGACATGGGCCGGCTCACCTTGGGTGCAGCTTGCCTTGGCGGGGCCCAGACCGCTCTCAGAATGGCCATGGAATGGGCGGCTATAAGGGAGCAGTTCGGCGAACCCATAGCCCACAAGCAATCCATACAATGGATGATAGCCGAGCTGGCCACTGAAATAGAAGCACTGAGGAGCTTGATCTATCGGACTGCTTGGCTTGTGGATACAGGGCAACCCTTTACTCGCTACGCCGCCATGTGCAAGATGTACGGCTCCGAAGTGGCCTCTAAAGCCGTGAACATCGCCCTCCAGATTTACGGTGCAATGGGCTACTCCCGCGACTTCGTGGTAGAGCTAATGTATCGTGATGCCAAGATTGCCGAAATCTACGAGGGAACTAACGAAATCCAGCGCATCGTAATAGCCGAAAGCCTCTTCCGTGACCTTGGCGTAAGGATAAGACCGTAGAAAGGAGTGGAGCCTATGAGGGTGATTGTCCCTATAAAGCAGATAAGAGACCCCAGAGGGGTAAAAGTAGACCCAAGGCGGCAGCAAGTTGCGCTTGAGGAAGCCGAACTTGTCATAAACCCAACCGACCGGAACGCCTTAGAAGAAGCCCTTACCCTCAAAGACAAGCTCGGAGCGAAGGTTACGGTGATATCCATAGGAGGCCCTGAGGTAGAAGACTCCATAAGGGAAGCCTGGGCCTGCGGTGCTGATGAGGGGATACTTCTTTCGGACGAACTTCTGGCCAAAGCCGATTTCCGTGGGGCTGCCTTAGCCTTGGCTAAGGCAATCCAGAAGCTTGGAGATTTTGACCTAATAATTGCCGGTGCTATGGCTGCCGACACTTGCCAAGGGCAACTGGGCCCAAGGCTTGCTGCCGCTTTGGATATACCTTGCGTAAACGATGTTTACCGCATCTTGGAAGTTTCGGAAGGGAAGGCGAGGGTAATAAGGGGCTGGGATGAAAAATTCCTGGAAGTGGAGGTTGAGCTTCCGGCTGTCCTGTGCATTGCCCCTGGAGCTAATGTCCCTCGCTTACCTCATGGCGCCCGTATCATGAACTCCTACCAATGGGAGTTGCCTATCTGGAAAGCCTCAGACCTTGGTTTAAGCGAAGAGGACTTGAAGCCAGCGGTAGAAGAGCGCGGGCTCTCCTTCCCTCCAGAGAGAGTAAGGGGCCGAGTAAGCCGTGGCAGTCCTGAGGACTTAGCCAGGGAACTGGTCAGCTTCTTGAGGGAAAGGCACCTTATCTAAGAAAAGCCAAAGGAGGTTTGGGCCATGGAATATTTTGAAATCATGATGGGTGAAGCCTTAGAGGAAGTAGCTTACCGGGACATATTGGTGGTAGCCTGGATGGAAAAGGGCGAACCCATCCCCTCTACTTTGGAAACCTTGGGCAAAGCGCGTGAGCTTGCCGATTCCCTTGGTGCGTACGTCAAAGCTGTGGCCTTCGCCATTGAAGAGGAAGAAGCCCGCAAACTCATCGGCTATGGTGCCGATTATGTATACATCCTGCAAAATCCTGTTCTTTCCCAGTATGACTTGGAAATTTACGCCAAAGCTTTGAGCGATTTCATCCAAGAGCAGAAACCGGAGATAGTGCTTTCTCCGGCCATTGCCCCGGCGAGGGAACTGGCACCGTACCTTGCCCAGAAGCTTGGTGCGGGCTTGATAGCCAATTGCACTGAAATCTCTCTGGACGAAGCCACCCGCACGGTCATAGGAACCCATCCGATGTATGGTGGAGAATACTTCCGGCTCTTAGCCAATCCAGGCCTTAAACCACAGATAGCCACCCTCCTACCTGGCTACTTCCGCCCTGCTTACTACGATGCCTACCGCACTGGGGAAGTCCAGACAATTTCAGTGGAACCGGCCTCTTCCAGGGTTAAGGTCAAAGGGCCAGCGGATTTAACTATCCCCAAGGCCTTGAACAAAGCCAAAGTGGTAGTTTCGGTGGGACGTGGGGTTAAAGGGCAGGAGGAGATGGACCTTGTCAAGAAACTGGCGCAAGCTCTGAATGCGGAACTTGCTGGCTCCCGTGGCGCTGTAGACGAAGGTTTAATAGAGCCGGAAAAGCAAGTTGGCATGTCGGGCCACCAGATTGAACCCAAGCTCTACGTAGCCTGTGGGATATCCGGGGCCATTCAACACTACTATGGAATCCGCAATGCCCGTTGCATCGTAGCCATAAACCCTGACCCCACCGCCCCCATCTTCAAAGTAGCCGACCTTGGCCTTGTGGGAGAGGTTAAGGAAATAATCCCTGCGGTCCTCAAAGAACTGGGAGCAAAGTAACCCGCCCCCTCCGTAAAGGGCCTCTCTGCCTTTTGGCGGGGAGGCCCTTTTAACCTCAAAATAAGC
>CAYOIS010000089.1:0-8258 GCA_964404055.1 uncultured Anaerolineae bacterium
GGCCGTAATACTTGGTTAAAGCCTCGGTTTGAATTACGACCATTAGGCACCTCCTTTATTCTCAGCCTTAACCTCATCGTAAATGCGGGCGAGTCCGGCTCTGAGCAAGCTGCGCACTTCTTCTTCCTGCTCCGGGGGGCAAGTGAAGGAAGGCAACAGATTGTTAACAAGTTTGGCTACATCGGTGCGCCCTTTGCCCGATTGGTAGAATTCCTTCACCAAACCCCTGACTTTGGACAAATATTCAGCCATCTCATCAATTGCTTCAGGCCCACAAGGCTCTCCTTTGCCTGGAATAAGCACTTCAATGGGCAGAGCCTTAAGGCGTCTGAGGCTTTCAATCCACTGAGCTGAGATGGCCAGCCTAAGGTCAGGGTGAACACCTCGGGTCACAAGGGCTCCGGTGAATAGGATTTTTTCCTTTGGCAGATAAACTGTTATGCTTGCCGAGGTAGGCCCTGGCGTAGAAAGTAGCTTTATAACATCCCTACCTCGGTGCAGGGTCATTTCCCCTTTAAAAGCAAAGGTAGGCAAAAATGGCTCAAAGTCCTCAAGCGCTTCCCCATCCCAGTACTTTTGGTAACATTCCCGGAAGATAAGCTTAAAGTAAGCTTTGGCTCCCAGAAGCTCTTCTCTGAGGTTGTAGTGCGCTATCTTAGGGAAGGGGGCTTTTAAAAGGCCCAGAAGGCGCATTGGGTGGCAATCAGTAACCACAATGTAAAGGATAGATTCTCCCATTTCTTTAAGCCATTTCTCGGCTTCTTGAGGCGATGGGGGAACATCTACAAGGATAACCCCTTCCCTAAGCTTGATGACCCCAACATTGCCTTCTGGGAAACCGGTCTCTACAAAGACTTTATCGCCCACTTCCCTCATAGGCTTCTCCTAAGCAAAGTAAGCATAGACAAGCCAACCGCCCAGAGCCAGGAAGAGGAAGAAGGTCGCCAGTTTTATGGAACTAATGTGTCGGCTGAAGAAAAGCCCCAGTCTTTCCGAGGAGACTCCCCAGAAAGCCAGGAGGAAAACCGCTACCATGGGTAAGACGAAAGCTAAGTTGTAAACCAGTAAGTGGGCTAAGGCACGAACCCGCATTTCAGGCACACTCATTATGAAGAGGATGGTAGGTAGGTAAACTTGACCTGTGCATACGAATTCAATCAAGGAAATAGTAAAGCCTATAGCCAAGGAAAGAGGGACAAGGTAACGGAATTTCATGCTTTCCCTTATCACCTTATTCACTATGCGGCGGAGGCGAGTAGGCATCTTAAGGCTCATCTCCTCCGGGGCACCGCGCTGGGCCTTAAGGTAATCCCTGAAGCTAGCCATTGCCAAAGCGAAGCAAAAAGTTGCAGTAAGGGCATAAATTCCCTTAGAGATTCCTCGGAGCCAAGGCAGCGCTTGGAGACCCTTAAGGAACCCAGCTCCTATGCCAAAGTAAGCCGCGCAAACCCCCAAGGTGAAGGCCAAGCCTACAGCTAAAATCTGAAACCTATTGCGGCCGGTGACAGTAAGGTACGAAATGAAGAAAATTAGGGTAGCAAAAGCGCACGGATTAAGCCCATCCACAAGCCCAGCTGTAGCTACGGTTATGAGGCCGAGGGATTGGAATCGCCTCAAGATGCTGGCTATAGCTTCCTCTCGGTTCCAATTCTCCCATAAGGGCTCCGCTCCATTGCTGGAGTATTTGTCAATCAACTCTTCAATGTTCTTAACAGTAACATCCTTGCCTAAAAGGTAATCATTGCCCACAAAGATTGCCGGGGCTGTAAGCCTTTTATCCTGTGGGATTCCAAGCTTTTCCCCTAGCCATTCCCACAATGGGGCATCTTTCTGTACATCAAATGCATGGACTACGAGGTTTGGGTATCGCTTCTTGAGATACTCCAAATCTTGACTAACTTGGTCGCACTCTCGGCAACCGGTAAGGTAAAAGTAGGCAAGGTGCACTGGCTTAGCTTGTGGCTGCGGAGTGGGGATTACGAAAATTTCCGGTATCTTATCCGGTGGGATTAGGTAATCAACCCCTCCTTGCTTGAGGTAGAGCTCAACCACTTCTTCCATGTGCTGCTGGATATCAATTTCCCCGATGAGGATATACTGGCCGATGACCATGAAGGGGACGCCCCTGTATTCTTGAGGGATTTTAGCCTGGTCCTCTATGTAAACCCAAAAAAGGTAATTTGCCGGCTCCTGAACGTTTAGGAGGGTGATTTCCAGCGAGTTGCCATATTTTTCCTGGATTTTCGGCAAGAATTCTTCAATTATACGGTGACAGTGGGGGCAGGTTGGGCTATAGAACAGATAACCCTTGACTACTCCCTGGGCTTGTGGAGTCGGAGTTTGGGCAAAGGCTCGTTGGGCGAAGAAAAGGAAAGCGCCAAGAAAAACCAAAAAGCGCCTCATGGAAACCCCGCCAGACTATATTCAGTTTTCTTAAAAATTCCAAGTTACGCTCCAGGCTTTACCGAGGCTAACCTCCATACTTGGCCGAAAAGGTGAGCCCAAACCAAATAAGACCAGAAGGCAGTGAAGATAATCCCAATCACGCAGAGTATTACACCGAAGGAAGCCACAAACGAAGCCACAAGGGACAGAATCCAGGCCAGGAAGTAATTGCCCAAGTTGGTGGAAATGTATCGGAATATTTCACCAAACTTGAACATGGAGCTGAAGTTGCCGCTGAAAGCGTAGAAGGTGATAGGTCCATAGAGCCAAATGCTCAGGGCGAGGCCGTAAATGACCATGAGGCAAGACATTAGTCCTGCACATAACCCGGCCATAGTGGCTAAGGCACCTTCTTCCCGAGCCCCGGCTATTGCTGTAAAACCTGCATTTAGGCCGCTGAGGATGAAGATAGGCAAAGCGTAGATTAAGCCGGCCAAGAAAACCATCAAGCCTTTAGTGAAGTAGCCACCCCAGTCATCCCATTCGGGGAGGGGGCTTTCTCTCCCTTCGGCGACATTGCGTAAAGCAGTTAAAGCATAGCCAATGGGGATAAAATTGATTATCGGGATGAACAGTAGAATGCCACCGATTAGGAGTTTGACGATCCAATTTTTGTCTTCAAACACATAGCTGAAAGCTTTTCCTACATCCATGAGGGCCTCCTTAAGGTTGGTTTAACCACATTATAACCCCGAAAAGCGAAAGAAGCAAATCTCTTGCATCCCCTTACTTTGGGGACATACCACGCGTGGCTTGGGGCTCAGTATCTACCGAGCAAGCTTCGTTAATTTTACGGCCCATTTTTTCTTTTTCCACAAAGTGTGTTATACTTCAATTAACATCAGGCCGAGGAGGCAGAAATGGGAGAAAACATTTACTCTTTTGCTGCCCGTAACTTTTTGGATGCCTACTCCAACACTGATTACCGAATGCCCCTGCAAGATCAGCAGTTGGACCGTTTCTATGTATCAAGGGAAGAGGGAGCTTCGCGTTTGGAATTGCTCAAGAAGGAAATAATGTGGGGGGCGGAGAAGTACCTTGCCACCAAATTTATACTCTCAGGTCATGTGGGCTGTGGCAAATCCACTGAGCTTAACCGCTTAACTAGGGATTTGGAGCGCGATGAGGTTACCAGACAAAACCTGTTGGTAGTCTCTTATTCTGTAAACGAAATCCTGGATTTGCAAGGGATTGACTATACTGATATTGCTTTCTCAGTAGTGGTGGCTTTGTACAATAGGCTCCAGCAGTTGGATATTGCCATACCCCCACAAGAAATCCAAAAGGTCTCGGATTGGATAAATAAGGAGGTGGAAACTTTCACTCGCAAAGCTATCCAGGCCGAAATTGATGTAGGCACAACTGAAGGATTGGGTAGGCTACTAAGCCTCATTTCCCTTATCGGCATAAGCGTTAAGGGGCGGGGGGAAAAGGTTGAAGAAACCCGCTACCGAGTCCGCAAAAGGGCTCCTGAGCTCCGCGATTTGGTCAACAGCATCATCTGGAAGATTAAAGAGATAACGGGCAAGAACATATTGCTGGTGATAGATGACTTGGACAAATTGCCGCGGATGGAAGCGCTTCAAGTGTTTCGCGAGGAAGGCCCTTTCCTCACTTTATTGGATTGCATGGCCATTTACACTGCGCCTGTCTCACTGATGTATGAGCTGGGAGATTCTCCAGCCTTGGAACCCTACAAGGCCTATCAAGTCCCCATGTTCAATGTATTCCGCAAGGAGAACCGTCAGGTCAATGAAGAGGGGGTTGCTAAACTGGAGGAGATGGTCTATAGGAGGGTTCACCCCATTTTATTTGAAGAGGGAGTCGTGCGACGCTTGGCCTTGGCCAGCGGAGGAGTAGCTCGCCATCTGGTGAAAATGGTCCAGGACTGTTGCCTCTATTGCGCCACCTTCAATATCCCCAAAATCAACCACAAAGTCGTTGATTGGGTTATAAACGAGTTCAAAAAAGATTACTCCCGACGCCTGACCCACGATGATTACCTCAACCTCAAGAAGGTTTACGAACTTAAGGAGTGCCCTGGCCTGGAAAACGCTTGGGAATACCTTCAATCCCTGTGCGTCCTGGAGTATTCCAACGGAAATTATTGGTATGATGTCCATCCAGTAGTGGAACTCTTGCTCAGGGAGAAAGGGCTGATATGAGCCAGACGAAAGAAACTTTCGGTGATCCCATGGAAAAGCGCTATCCTGAGCAAATAAAGCTCCTCATTTCCATGGTCCGGATGAGCCGGCTTGGGGGCATCGCCACTGCCGAATGCGATGATTTGGAGCTTAGGGAGCGCCTCTTCCGCTACTTTGAGAAACGTTTTCGGGAGATGAACATTTACCTCTATCCGGTGGAGATAACCGAGGATGATTTGAACCTGGTTCGGGTTCTCAGAAACCTCACCGATAGGTCCGGGTTCAAAGAGCTGGAGCTTATGGGCAAATACGAGAACATCGTTTTCTTCGTTTACGGACTGGAAAAGCTTTCCGAAGAGCAGCAGGAGAAGTTTCTATTGTGGCTTAACCTTTTCCGCGACGCTACTACCATCATCCGTCAGCCTATAGTCCTCTGGGCTACAAGTGATTTCGTGGACAAGATGGCCAAGGAGGCTCCGGATTTCTGGACTTGGAAAGGGATGCTTTTCCGGTTTGAAAGTCTCCCCACGGGGGCTATTAAAAGGGCCAAGCTTCCACCTCTTAAGCGCTACCTTCAGGGCATTTTGGAAGACCCGGATTTCTCAGTCTGGAACGAACTTTATGTTCCTTTGAGAGCTATGCCCGTAGCCGAGGCTAAAATCGTTTTTCCTGCTTTCCTTCGCCGTGGGCCAGCTGTAGAAAGCCAGGAAGTAATCTCCCTTTTGGAGAAAGGGGACTCAGCTGCCCTCTTGGGGGAACCTGGGTCTGGCAAGACAACTGTAGTTAAGCGTCTCACTTGGCTTTTGGCTCGCAAGGCCTGGGAACGATACGATGAAGAAACACGCCGGCCCCTCTTGGTGCCAGTGTTCATACGCCTCCACCAGCTCAGGAAATTCCATCGGGTGGAGGAACTGGTCTTGAGCCAGTTTCATACCTACGGCCTAAAGGAGATAAAAGATTTGGAGGAGTTGGATGGGCTCCTTCGCAATGACCCCGAAGCATTGGAGTTGGTAGAGCGAAAGAAAGTGCGCTTCCTCTTTATCCTGGATGGATTAAATGAAATGCGTGCGGAGTCTAAGCCAGCTTTGGACCAGTTCCTCCATCGCTACCGTGACCACCGTTTCATCATAACAAGCCGCTTTTACGATGAGTCTTTGGCCGGTCGCTTCCCAGCTTTCGTCTTGCAAGAACTTAAAGAAGAGGACATTGACCTTTACATCATCACCTACTTGGGTGAGGAGAAGGGGCGGAAGTTTGCCCAGGTTGTAAAATCCGACCCTGTCCTTAAGGAGTTGGCTTCTAATCCCTTGGCCTTGTATATGCTCACAAGGCTTTCTCCGCTTGGGGAAGAGCCATTTCCCCGCAATAGGGGGCTCCTTTTCCAGAGATTTGCCGAAAACCTCTTGCGCCGAACCGAGAGTGAATGGTGGACTATGTTAGGCAGGACAAAGGGGAAGGTAGCAGTGGAGGTAAGCTGGGAAGCTCTTGCTTACCTTGGCCTTACCATGCAACGGGAGAGGGTTGAAGCTCTCCCTCGCGAAAGGGTTTATTGGCTCATAAGGGAAACTACGTTTGGGATGAACCTAAAGGCTTCGGCTCAGGAAGTTCTGGAAGGGCTCCTTTACAGCGGTCTTTTGCGCTTATCCCGAGAAAGGGATGCGGTGGAGTTCATGCATCATGCTGTGCGGGAATACTTTGCGGCCCTTGGGCTTCTTAAGCGTGGGGAGCTTATCTCTTGGTATCTTACCGGTCCAGAAGACATAGCTTATTGGTCTGGCGTGGCCATTTGTCTCTTTGGCCTAACCCCATCCAAGGCACCCCTTTACCGAGAGATAGTTCAAGATGGGACAGATTACAACCGCCTTTGGCTGGCAGCTCTGTGCTTATCCAATATTCTTAACGAGAACGAGGAAATAGGGAAGCTTGAAGCTGAAATCGGGTGGGATAGGGAGAACAAAGCTATCTTCCAAATGGTTTGGGGGATGGCTTGCGAGTTTGCGGGCGATTTCATAGGAGCAATAGAGCACTTGGAGGAGGCCCTGCGACTTAATCCTGACCTTTACTATGCCTATTACGAATTGGGTTGGATACGGCGTATCCTCGGCCAGAGTGAGCTGGCCATTGAAGCTTTAAAAAGGACTTTAGAGATTGCGCCAAGTTTTGTGGACGCTTATAACCTTCTGGGCATACTTTACTACGAGCAAGGAGATTACACCAAAGCCATTACCAGTTTCCTCCAAGCCACTTCCTTGGAAGCTGGAAATCCTCACCATTATTACAACCTTGGCCTTGCTTACAAGGCGCTTGGGGAGTATGAGAGGGCTGCGGGGGCCTTCAAGCGGGCTTTTTCCCTTAAGCCCGATTATGAAGAGGCTAGAGTGCAATTGGAATTGGTGGAAAAAGCCCTCGCCACTCCGATTCTTTCCTTCCTTAAGCAGATATATTTCCTGCGAGATGTGCCTTTGGAGAAGCTTCTGCTTTTGGCTGAGCGCCTAAAGCCCGTGAGCTTCTCCGCTGGGGAAATAATCATAAAGCAAGGAGACATTGGCTCCACCTTTTACCTCATTTCCGAAGGCAAAGTGGAAGTATTCATTTACGGTCCGGAGGGGCGCAAAGTAATTCTAAGCATTCTTGGCCCTGGAGGTTACTTTGGGGAAATTGCGCTTTTGGAGGAAACCCCTGTCCGGACGGCTTGGGTAGTGGCTGTTACTCCTGTTAAGGGGTGGGCTTTGGAGAAAAAGGATTTTGATGAGGTAATGGCAGCAATGCCTTCAGCTATGGAGAAGCTGGTTCAGACGAGGAACGAGCGTCTGCAGAGGGATATAAGCAGGGTTTTGGAGGAGCAAGCAAGCCATTCGTCCTTGGCTGCAATAGTGACTCAACCGAAGGGAGGGATAGTCATTGAGCCTGAGCAAGCTTTAACCATCCTTGTGGCTGATATCCAAGCTTCTACTCAATTGGTTATGATTCTTGGGCCTCGGGCGGTCTTGAGGTTCCTCCGTGAATTCTATTTAGCAATGGCCGAAGCAGTGGGCAGGGGAGGCGTAATAAGGCAATACACAGGTGACCAGATACTGGTGGTCTTCCAAGACCCAGCAGAAGCTTTGAAAGCGGCTTCCAGGATGCAGGAGGCTTTCTCAAAGCTTGTAGAGCGGTGGCTTGAGAAATATCCAGATCTTAGGGAGCACAAGCTGGGCATAGGCATAAGCACTGGCTCTGTAGCAGTAGATACCATTTGGTCGGAAAGCATAGTAGCTGGTTATCCAGTGATTTTGGCCTCTCGGCTTTCGGCTCGCAGCAAGCCATTGGGAGAAATCCTCATGGATGAAGCTACTGCACAAAAGGTGAAGGACAAGTTTCCTCTTCGCCTTACACCTTCTCCTCTAATCATAAAAGGTTTTGAAGCTCCGGTAAAAGTCTACAAGCTTGCCTCAGAAGAAGCTTTTGGGGACCAGATAGCCAAAACCTAAAACTGAATGCCTCGAAGAGTAAAATCCCCGCCCGCGACCCCGGAAGAGCTCTTCGTAAGAACCCGCCCACAAGTGGGCCCCAACGTGCTGGCAGACCCTCAGCCAACGGGGGTGGGACCCCTGCAAGGGGGAAATCCCCCTACGAGGGGGTAAACCCACACACGAGTGGGACCAAAAACCTTGGTGAACCCAAAGCAAA
>CAYOIS010000090.1:0-7975 GCA_964404055.1 uncultured Anaerolineae bacterium
TTGCGCTGGTAGGCCGGACTGTATTCCTCGCTCCACGTGTTCCCAATTTCTTCAAAAGCCGCTGCATCCTGCTGCTCTTCCAGTGCTTCCCAGGCTGTCCGCTCCCATCCCTTTTCTTGAGGAATCACTTCCGTCAAGATCGCTTCATAGAACTTTGCTACCTCAGCCCTCTTCTCCCGCTCCACTCGCAGGAAAGAGAGCTTCTCCAGCGCCTCTAAAGTTTGAGTTCGGTCGGAAAGGACCACACGCCCATTCCCTGCCTTCTCCACCACCGCCCAGACTCGCTCCAGGCTTAGGGTCCGAACTCCGAGGTCCCAAAGGGCCCGGGCGCTTTGCAGGAACCGCCGCCCGATTCCCCCGAGCCGGTCACGCTCGGGGGCCGCCTGCACCCTTAGCACCCGCCCCATCTCATCAGGAAGCTCCTTGTAGCGCTGCCGGAATACGTCCAACCCAGCTGCCAGGCTGCCGGGATGGCCGGTGAAGCGGTTCCTCACTTCCGCTACGGGCCGCCCCTCCGCCTCCGCCACTTCTTGTGCTAACTTCTCCAGGCGTTCATCCCAGCTCATCTCTTGCAACACCACTACTCGCACCCCCCGCACGTCCGGAGGGATGCGTTCCTCTCGTGCCGTGGCGATGAGGGCCAGCCCAGGGCACGCCGAGAGCAAATCCTTCAGTTCCTCCGGCAGGGAGGGGCCCTCCCCTCCCGGCCTCAGGGGAAGGTCATCCCCCAGCACGATGGCCCGGGGGAACGGCAGCTTCATCTCGCTGGGGAGTGGCCGAACCCCTTCCTTCTTCCCCCGAGGCCAGATTAGGACGAAGGGAGGGTTCAGGCGGAGCGTGAGCTCCATCGCTGTCCGAGTTTTGCCGGCTGCCGGCGGGCCGGCAATCACCACCCCATAGGCTTGCTTCTCAGGGCCCCAAACGTGCTTCTGGAGAAAGCGGAGGGCCTCCTCCTCTTCCTGCCGGCGCACGTAAGCGGGGAGCAGGCGGCCTGAAGGCCCTCGGCCGAGGGCGAAACCCATCGCCTCATCCACACGCTCCCGGAAGCCTTCTTCCTCCCCATCCCACACCACCCGGACCCCAAGGGCCTCGAGAGCCTCCCAGAACCGGGCTCGGGGCACCGCCCAGCGCCCGGCTACCCATCCCAGGAGCGCCAGCATCACTAACCCCAGGCCAACCGGAACCCCATACGAGGCCAGCTCTTGGGGGGAAACAGATAGCTCTATAAGACCCAGAGGAAGCTCAATCCGCATCTCCGGGAGAGGGAAAAGGGATAGCCCGATAATTAGGAGCACGATACCGATAACTAAAAGGACAAACACCCACCTCCCCTTGACAAGAGGAGCAAGGAAGCGGGGCAGTTCATAGCAAAGTAATCTGTGCCTCACAGTGCGCCTAAAATTTCGCCTCAAGCCCCCTCCAGTAAACAATCGGCTAAGCACAGCTAAAAGCTGGCTTCTGTGAAAATTATAAACCAAACCGCTGCCGGCTACAAGAGCGCGTCAATAGGCCAAATAAAGGTGACTTGCCTTATCCAACCCTTACCCACGAGCGGTACCCATCAGCTTTGGGCTTGCAGATATGAATGCAGTAGGGTATAATTTAATTGGGCCGGTGGCGGAATGGCAGACGCGGGGGACTTAAAATCCTCTGGGTGATCCCCGTGCGGGTTCAAATCCCGCCCGGCCCATTTTTCTTAAAACCGGGGGTGCCATTTGTGGAAGAGGATCCGGCGCTTCTTCACCTCCTTGAACACAGCTTCAATCCTACTGCTGCTCTTAATTGCTTTCTCCTTCCTCGCCGGATTCTTCCCCCAGTTCCCCCATGATTCCATTAAAACCCTCTCCGATGCCCAGTGGTGGTGGAGTAGGGTCCAAGAGCGCTACGGCCTCGTTTTCCCAGTCCTAAAGGCTTTGGGGCTTGTTGAGATCTCCCGCTCTATACTGTTCTGGGGGCTGCTGCTTCTCCTCCTTATCGGAGCTATAATTTGCTCCTTGGTGAGGATTCCGAAGCGCTTTCATCCAGTTCGCTTGGGCTCCGTCTCAGCCCACCTCGGGTTGCTCCTTTTGGTTGCAGGATTGGCTATCTCAATCCTTTCACGCAGTTGGATGGATAGTCCGCCATTGATTCCAGGCGGAAGGTTTGATTTGGGCCAAACTTCCTTTACCGTTGGGAAGGTTTGGGTGAGCTATTCCCCAGATGGCTTCCCCCTCACTTTTGGCTGCGAGTTGGAAAGTGAGAAGAGGGCCTTGAGGCTTTCCCCAGGTAAGCCAGCCCTGACCGAAGGCTTCTGGGTTCTTCCCCTCTCCTATGGACCTGCCTGGAAGATAAAGGCAACAAGGCCTTCAGGCGAAGCTTTGCGCTTGGTCTGGAAAGGGGTTGAGGCAGAAGGCGAGATCACCGTGCCTTTTCCTGTCTTGGGAGAGGCCCAAGAGATAGCTTTGCCCGAGGTAGAGGGCAAGCTGGAAATTTCAGTGCAAACTCAAGGCACTTTTGTGGACTTTTACCAGAAGGGCAGGCTGATCCGAAAAGTGTTAGCCCAAGAAGAGTCAGAGGTAAGGGGAGAAGAGGCCTTGGTGCGCCTTTCTCCTGAGCATTACATTCTCCTGAGGAGTGTTAGGGATTCAGGGTTTTGGGTAGCCATGGCGGGCGCAGTCGTCCTGACAATCGGCTTTGGGATGGCTCTTTTCTTCCCCAAGAAGGTGGCTGAGGGATGAGAGCCAAGGAAGCTGGGCTTCTAACAATCCTCGGGGGATTTGCTCTCAGACTCTACAGGCTTGGAGCCCAAAGCCTCTGGTACGATGAGACCGTAAGCCTCCTTTTGGCCCACAAGAGTATCCCAGCGCTTACTGCTCACACGGCAAGGGACATCCACCCCCCACTCTACTATTACCTTCTGCACTTCTGGATAAAGGCCGCTGGGGATTCGGAGTTTTCGGTTGCCTTTTTCTCCCTCTGGTGTGGTGTTCTCCTGTTGGCCTTAATCTACCGATTTTCCCGCCGGCTTTTCGGTGAGTATGCCGCTTTGATAGCTTGCCTCCTGGTTGCTTTCTCCCCATATAACCTCTGGTATTCTCAAGAAGTGCGGATGTACACCTTTGGGGCTTGCCTTGGGCTGTTTGCAGCGGAGTCCTTGCTCCGTTCCTTAGCCGAGCCGGCCCGCTTAAAGCCCTGGCTTGCCTACAGTTTGGCCGCTGCAGCTAGCCTCTATACCCTTTACTACCTGGCTTTCCTCTTGGTAACTTTGACCCTCTTCTCCCTTTGGGTAGGATTGAGGCGCTGGGGCAAAAGTTACGTTTGGCCATGGATTGGAGCGCAAGCGCTCGCTTTAGCTCTCTACTTCCCTTGGCTCGGAATTGCCTTCCGCCAGGCTACGGACCCTCCAGTCCCTCCCTGGCGCACTTTCACCCCTTTGGCTCAAGTTTTGACCGTCTCCTGGTCGGCTTTATCCTTCGGTCACTCAGTGGAGCCAGGCAAAATCTGGCCATTTTTAGCTTTAACTTTGGCCCTTTACATAATTGGGGTATGGCCTAGTGGCCAGGATAATAGCTATGGCCTTTCGGCTGTGGAACGCTCGGCTTTCCTGGTCCTCTACACTTTCGGCCCGCTGGCTATTATCCAAAGCTTATCCTACTTCACGCCTCTCTATCATCCACGTTATCTTTTCCCATACTCTCCGCTCTTCTACATCGCTCTGGCTCATGGATTGGCTAAGCTCAGAAGCAAAAGAGCCTTGGCCTTATCGCTTCTGCTCATTGGCGTGGTCTCCGGTTGGTCCATATACCGCTTCCACTTTGACCCCAAATTTGCCTCCGACGACCACCGCGGGGCGGTCAAATTCCTGGAGGGAAAGCTCAGGGAGGGCGATGCTGTCCTTATAAATGCTGGGTATACCTACCCCGTGCTGAGCTACTATTACCATGGCCTTATAGGTTGGATGGGGAGGTTGGTGAATTACCGGCCTTCGTCCTCAAGGGAAGGGCCAGTTTTCCTGCAGACCGGCTCCATAGGCGGCTCAAAATCTCTGGGCTGGGGCCACCCCGAGGCTGATTTCTACCCCACTACGGCCGAGGAAACAGCTCGCGCTTTAGAGCAAGTTTTCGCTAACCACCCCAGGGTTTGGGTCTACCGTTGCTACGATACAGTTGTGGACCCGGAAGGGTTCATAAGACGCTGGCTTGATGAGAATGGGCTGAAGTTTGAGGATGCTCTCTTCGCTGGGGAAAGCTACGTAAGAGTCCAGGGTTACCTTACTGGGCACTTACCCCCTTACTCCTCCCAAGCTGGGGTAATCGTGGGAGATGTCTTGGAACTGGAGGGGTTTTCCATCCTCAATGAAGTTGTGGAGGCGGGCGGTACGGTAGAAGTAAGGCTGTACTGGCGAGCCTTGAAGCCCCTACCAGAAGATTACAAGGTGAGCTTGAGGCTATACACCAAAACTGGCAAGCTTCTGACTCAGGCCGATGAGCAGCCCATCGGCTCTTACTACCCCTCCTCCCACTGGCCACCAGGCCAAACCATATACCACCCGATGAAGGTAAAAGTTCCTGTTGGGACTCCTCCTGGCGCATATTTCCTTGACCTTTTGGTTTACACCTCTACCACGATGGAACCATTGCCAGTAAGGGACGAAAAGTGGGCAGTGCAAGGAGTGAGGGTAAGGCTTGGGGAAGTGGAAGTCCTCAGGCCTTCAAGGCCAGTGAGTCCGCCGGAACTCAAGCGCAAACTCAGGGTAAAATTCGGCGGGATGGTGGAACTCTTAGGGGTTGGGGAAGTACCAAAGAAGGTCAAAGCTGGGGACGCAGTGCAATTCCAAGTCCTGTGGCGTTCCCTCGGTTCTTCCTTGCCCGACCTAATCGTTTTTGCCCAGCTTTTAAGCAGGGATGGGAAACCATTGGTCATAAAGGAAGCGATGCCGGCTGATAACCTCTACCCAACAAGCCGGTGGGCAGAGGGCGAGGTGGTCCTGGACGAAGTCAAGTTCTACGTCCCCGGTGAAATCCCTTCCGGCCGCTACCCCCTCATTTTGGGCCTAATCCGAGCCGATAACCGCGAAATTTTACCCGCAGGCAAAGGTAAGTGTGTGGTTCTGGAGGAGATTGAGGTGGAAGGGCGTCAGCCCAAGGTTTCCTACGAAGGCTCGCCACCTAAGCTGCTTGGAGCGCGCTTTGGAGATTTTGTCATACTTGAAGGATTTGGCCTGGAGAAGGGGGAAGGGCGCATTTCGGTAACGCTTTACTGGGCAGCCCTCGGCTCAGCACCGGAGCGATACAAAGTCTTCCTTCACCTCAAGGGGCCTGATGGGCAAATCCATGCCCAGGCTGATTTCTTCCCGCAAAAAGGGGCATTGCCCACTACTGCCTGGATTAAAGGCGAACGGCTCCTGGACCGAGCGGAACTTTCAATCCCCTCAGGCTTTCCCCCTGGCCGCTATACCCTCATAGCCGGGATGTACGAGCCTGATTCAGGAAAAAGGGTGCCAGTCCAAACCGAAAGCAGCCTTTCGGACCACATCATCCTTGAGGCAATAGAGTTGCCATAAAATCAGCGAGAGTGGACGAAGAGCCAAGGGCAGAACTTTCTTTCAAGCCAATCCACCCCGAAGTACAGTGCAAGCCCCAGAAGGCTCATGGCCAATATCCCCGCATACATGGCCGGGTAGTCAAAGAGGGTGCTGCCGGTGATGTAGATATAGTAGCCCAAGCCATACTTGGTGGCGAAGAGCTCTGCTACGTAAAGCACTGCTATAGCTGTCCCTGTGGATTGACGGATAGCAGTGAAGATAGCCGGAAGAGTGGCTGGGAGGTAGACGAAGCGGAAGAGAGCTCGTCTCCCTGCCCCGAGGCTTCTCACCGAAAGGATGAGCTCTGGCCTCAAAGCTGCCGCCTGGTCTCTAACCAGAACCAAGATTTGGAAGAAGATGATGAGGAAGATGATTAGGATTTTGGCCAAATCGCCAAGCCCTAAGAAGAGTATAGCCACTGGGACGAACACCACTTTGGGGATGGGGTAAAGGAGGTAGATAAAAGGGGAAAGGAGGCGGTTGAGGAAAGCGCTCTGGCCAATAGCAATCCCCAACGGTGCTGCTGCCACTATTCCAAGGGTTATGCTCGCCAGAACCCTCCAGAAGCTGGAAAGTAGGTGCTTGCCCAATTCGCCAGGCAAGGCCAAGAAGAAGGTCTTTAAAACCTCCCACGGTGCCGGAAGAATTGGCCTATGGACGATTATGGCCAGCAGTTGCCAAGCGAAGAGGAGAATTATCAGGACCAAAAGGAGACTGCGCCTGGACATTCAACCCCTCCTGACAGCATTGAGCATATCCCGGAGCAAGGAGCAAGTCTTCAGGTAATCGGGGTGGGAGCGATCTGGCTTTATCCCTTCTATAACTACGGCCTCAGTATGTGGAGGCCGGCCCAGGAACAATATTTTCCTCCCCAGGAAGACCGCTTCCTCTATGCTGTGGGTGACCACTACCGTGGTCAAGCCGGCTTCAGCCTGAAGGTCCAATGTCAAATCCTCCAAATCTTCGCGAGTGGGGGCATCAAGGGAGGAGAAGGGCTCATCCATGAGGAGAAGGTCTGGGCGGAGGACAAGCGCTCTGGCAATGGCGGTCCGCTGCTTCTGACCCCCGGATATCTGGGAGGGGTAGCGGTCGGCCACCTCTTGGAGGCCGAGGCGCCGAAGCCAAAAATCAACCAAGGCCTCGGGCTTGCCTGGCAGTGGAGTGCGGGGAGCGTGGAGGCCATCGGGGCCGTAGAAAGCCCTGATGCGGAGTCCCAAAGCCACGTTACCCCTCACCGTATCCCAAGGAAGAAGGCCATAGTCCTGCAGGATTAAAGCCGTCTCCGGCCGGGGTCGCCGCAGGGGGTTGCCCGCTATCAGGATTTCCCCCTTCTGGGGCTTCAATAGGCCGGCCAGGAGGTAAAGCAGGGTGGTCTTCCCACAGCCCGAAGGGCCAATGACCGCCCACGCCTCCCCTCGCCTTATCTCCCAGCTGAACCCCTCAAAAAGGGGAGGCTGATGAGGGTAAGAAAAGCTAATTGCCTTTACCTCTACAAAGGTTTCTCCAATCACTTGGGCAAAAATTCCGCCTTCACCGATTCCTCATACGGAAGACGAGCCTGGATAAGCCCTTTTCCCATTGCCCACTCTATCACATCATCCCACTGCTCTTTCCCCGGCACCGAAGCTAAGGGGAAGTCGGGGATGGTGTAAGAGCCAGTGAGGGCTGGAGGTACAAGCTTCTTTTCCACCAGCAAGCTTGCCCAACGCGCTTTGTCCGAATTGATGTCCTTTACAGCCTTCTCAATAGCCAAGAGGAAAGCTCGCACTGCCTCCGGGTGCTCCTGGACGAAAGCCTTCCGGAAGGAATAGACGCTTAGGCTGTAAAATGGATAGCGGGAATCATCCAGGATGAGCCTGGCGCCTTGCTGCATTGCCAGGAGGGCCATGGGGTCAGGCAGAGTAGCAGCTTTCAGGTCCCCCGAAGCAAGGGCTGCCATCCTATCCGGTATCCTGGGCACAGGCACTTCCTTGATTTCCTCGGGCTTTAAGCCTTCAGCTTGAAGAAGCCTTTCGGTCACATACTGTATTATGGTGGCCTCAGATATCCCGATTGCAACTCCTTTGAGGTCTTCAACCGTCTTTATCTCGCTCTTAGGCGAGGCCAAAATGTAAAATTGGGGGAAAGAGGGAGTAGCAGCTCGCGCCGTTCTGACCACCAAGACCGTGGGCTTTTCCTTGTTGTAGAGCGCTACTGAGAGTAAATCGTTGACTATCACATCCAGTTGGCCGGCCGCCATGAGCTGGTCCCTTTCAGCAGCGGAAGCAACGGGGATTATCTCCAGCTTTAGCTCTTTGGGGAAATACCCTTGGGCTTCAGCTACGTAGATTGGTAGGACATCTAAGATTGGCAAGACTCCGACCCGCACGGTTATGGGCTGGGGTGGCCGGTAAAGCTGGCAGGCTGAAAGTA
>CAYOIS010000091.1:0-7974 GCA_964404055.1 uncultured Anaerolineae bacterium
TCCAAGTTGGGCTGGGTGGCCATTTTATTTTGATGCCTTGTAAGCCTCAATGATTCAAATTAGGGCAACTGCAAGCAGTTGCCCTACTTGAGGACATGAGCCTAAGGTTTAAAGCCCGGAAAGCCTTTCTTTACCCACAATATTGCTTCTTCCCCTTTACGGGGGACCAGGGGTTCCCGGTAAAGGAGCCAACGCAAAAGGCTTAGCCCTTTCAGTCCCGTTACCCCGCACTCCTCCCTTACGGTAAAGCGTCTACCAAAATAGCTTTCTCCGGGTAAGAAAGCTTCTTCAGCAGTGGCTATAATAACCTCGGCTTCAGGTAGGGGCTGGCTTTTTCCCAAAACTTTGAGGCCAGAGAAGTCCCGCAAATACCACTCAAGTTCCGGGATGTCCCCAGTCAGAGCTAACTTGAGGGTGAATGGGTCGCCAGTCCTGTAACTGGAAAGTTTGCGGAGGGAACCCACAACCTCGCTTACCTCAAGGGAAGTGATATGGCAGAGAGGCAGGTGCTCTTCAATATAGGGGGAGAAATTGAGGCCACGGGCCAGTTTGATTTCACCCAGGGAAAGAGCGGTAAGCAGGAGCAGGATTAAAACCCGGTACGGGGCCTTAAGGCCACGCATTAGGGAAAGGACAATTAAGGTACTGGCAATGCCTATGCATGCTCCCAAAAATACCAAGAGGTAAGGTAAAGCCCCATATAAGGTGTAAGCTGAAATCCCCAAGAATCCCCACACTCCAAGGCATGAGCTTAAGCCAAAGGCGATAAGCTCTTCAATGCTGAACTTTTCACCGGTTAAGTGACGGAAGAGGTTGCAGAGGCCGAAAGAGCTCAAGATGGTCAACGGGAGTAGTATGGGTAAAAAGCCTGCAGGCCCTTCAATGCCCCCGAAGATTGCCACTGCAAGGCCGAATCCAGCCAAAGCCCAGAGGTATAGGCCATCCTTGCCTTTCCAAAAAGCGGCCAGGATAAGCAGGGGCTCATACAGCAAGAAGTTTACGAGCGGTTTTAGGGAAAAGTGGCCCCTAAAAAGGCTTGAGAGCCAAAGGGCAAAGGAATCGGCGGCAAGGCCAAGGCCGGGTGGGTAGAAGAAAAGCAAGGTAGAGGTCAATAGGAAGCTTGCCCCTAAAGTCAGCCAGAAGACAGTGCTTTCTTTGGCCTCCAAAGGCTTAATTTTCTCTCGGAGAAGAAAGGCCAGGATTAAACCTTCGCCGGTTATCGTCCAGAACGAAAGGCCTGAGGCCATCCCGAGCCCCAGAGCACAGGCTGCAGAATAAAGCCAGGGGAAACTTCTGCTTTCCCAATACCATAGGATGGCACATAATGCCGCCAGAGCGGCCAAAGCTCCTATGGCCTCGCCATCGGCAAAGGAGGAGGAGAAAATCCAGAGAGGGGAGAAAGCCGAGATAGCAGCCGCTACCAAAGCTTTGTCCTTGCCCAGAACCCGTCGCAATGGGAAGAAGGCTAAGGGGATAAGTCCTCCCGCCAATATGGCCGGAAGCCTTGCAGCTATATCCCCTGCCCCGAACAAGGAGAAGGCCAAGGATTGAAGCCCAAGGGAAGCAGGGCTCAGGGGCCAGGAAGGCTCAGGGGCTTGCCCTTGGACAAAATGCCAAGCAGCCAAAGCTCTCAGTGCCTCCTCTTGGCCTAAAAGGCGACTGGAGGCAGCGCCTATCCGCAGAGCTAAAGCTACCAAGGTCAAGAAAATGTATGCTAAAAGCTCAAGAGTAAGGCTGCTCAATTTTAATGCCCCTCTGAAGGATTTGCCCTTTCTCCACGCACTCCTCAATAGCTTTCGCCAAATCCAATTGGCGTGCTTCAATCCCACGGGCCCAGTAGGCGAAGAATTCCACATTCCCTGCTGGCCCAAGGAGTGGCGAAACTGTCAAGCCTAAGGTGGAAAGGCCAAGGCTGTGGGCAAAATATACAAGTGTTTCCAGGACTTCTCTGTGGACTTTTGGGTCGCGCACTACACCGCCTTTCCCTACTTTCTCACGGCCAGCCTCAAATTGTGGCTTTATAAGTGCCAAAATCTCAGCCCGAGGCTTTAAGAGGTTGAGGACAGGGGGGAGGACAAGTCTGAGGGAGATGAAGGAGACATCTATGGTAGCCAAATCAACAAGCTCTGGTAAGGAGGTAAGGTAGCGTATGTTGGTCCGTTCTAAAACAATGACTCTGGGGTCTTGGCGGAGCTTCCACGCTAACTGGCCATATCCGACGTCTACAGCGTAGACTTTAGATGCGCCGTGCTGAAGGAGACAATCGGTAAAGCCGCCGGTTGACGCTCCGACATCAATCGCTACTTTGCCTGAGGGGTCAACTCCGAAAGCTTTAAGGGCAAATTCCAGCTTCAATCCCCCGCGGCTGACATAAGGTAGACTCTCTTTGACCTCAATGTTTGCTTCAGGGTTAACGAAGGCTCCAGGCTTAGAGACCACTTTCCCTTCCACCAAGACTTCTCCGGCTAAGATTAAAGCCTGGGCTTTCTCGCGGCTTTCGGCAAGGCCCCGCTCTACCAGAAGGACATCCAATCTTCTCTTCATCCTGGCTTCTCCGCCACTATTACCAAAGCTCCGCCCTCAACGGCTGAGCCTTTAACTAAAGGCAAAAGGGCTGCCAGTAATACTCGCAGAATAGCCGGCTTAAGAGAAGTTTGGTAAAGGAGGGAAAGGGTCGGGAAAATGGCGTTCCCCCAGAAGAAGGAATGAGCCCAGAAAGCTGCAGCCTTCGGGGGAAGGATGTAGCGGAAACGGGAAAGCTTCATGCCTGCTCTTGTAAGCAGTGCGCTCCAATAGGACGGGGGATAGAAATGGCGCATGCTCAAAATACTGTTAATGACGAAGGCAAAGCCTCGTCTTAAAAAGGAAAGCCAGGGGGAAGCGTTGGCTTCCGGAGCTAAAAGGTAGCGCTCAAGGCAATGGCTTGGGACACTGAACAAGAATTTGCCTCCAGGCTTGAGGACTCTGCCCACTTCCTTCAAGGCCAATTCTACCCTGGGGATGTGCTCAAGGACGCAGGCGCTGAACACTGTCCCGAAGCAATTGTCCCGGAAAGGCAAAAAGCAAGCATCAGCTTGAAGCACAAATCGGTAAATATGGGCGGAGAGCGCTTTCTTCAAGCGCCCTTTGTTGATATCAAGGCCAAGGTCCAAAGGAGTAGGGAAAAGGGTTCGGGTGAACTTGCCATCACCGCAGCCCAAGTCCAGGACCGGTGGGATTATTTCTTCTTCTCGGAAAGCTTGGTATTCCCAAATTTTCCAAAGAGCATTGTCCGGAGGCGCTTGGGTAAGCAACTCTTCCAAGGCCTTTTCCAAGGCCTGCCTCCTGGCTAAATCAGCTCTTCTTCCAAGGTCAACGTTTCACCGCAATTGAGGCAGCGCACTTCATTCTTGCCCGATTCTACCATTAGGCCGCCGCAGGAAGGGCAAGGGGTTGAAGCCGGCCTCTTCCAAGTGGAGAAGCTGCACGCCGGATAATTTACGCAGCTATAGAAAGTGCGCCCTTTCCGGCTCTTGCGCTCTACTATGTCTCCTCCACACAAGGGGCAAAGAGCACCGGTCTTTACCAAGTAAGGCTTAGTATTGCGACAAGCGGGGTAATTGGAACAAGCCAGGAATTTACCAAACCTCCCCCATTTTACAACCATGGGGCTACCGCAAAGCTCGCACGTAAGCCCTGTTTCCTCTACCGGAAGCTCAACTTTCTCAATGACCCTCTCGGCACGGGCTACTTCTTGCGCGAAGGGGCTGTAGAACTCCCGGAGCATCTTAACCCAATCTTTCTCCCCGCGAGCTATCCGGTCCAAGTCTTCTTCCATCTCGGCCGTAAATCCGACATTTATGAGGTCGGGGAAATGCTGGGTAAGTAAATCGCTCACAATGAAGCCGATGTCGGTGGGGACCAAGCGTTTTCCTTCCCGTTTGACATAACCTCTGGCGTACAACGTGGAGATGATAGGGGCATAGGTTGAGGGTCGCCCTATGCCGTATTCTTCCAGGGTCCGGACCAAGGAGGCTTCGGTGTAGCGAGGTGGAGGTTGGGTGAAGTGCTGCTCGGGTAGAAGTTTCACTAAATCCAGGGGTTCATCGGGCTCAAGAGGTGGGATAGGGATGGCTTCCTCTTCTTCGGAGGGGGCTTCTTCCTCTTTGGCTTCTTGATAGATTACTAAGAAGCCGGGGAAGCGGAGGGAAGAGCCTGCTGCTCTAAAAAGGTAGCGGCTATCGGCCAAGATGTCAACTGAAATGGTATCGTATACAGCGGGGGCCATCTGGCTGGCCAGGAACCGGCGCCAGATGAGTTCGTAAAGTTTGAGTTGGTCTTTGTTTAGGTAGGGAGCAACGGATTCGGGGGTTCGGTAAACGCTAGTAGGGCGGATGGCTTCGTGGGCTTCCTGAGCTACTTTGGCACTGGTCTTATACTCAGGGGGTTTCGGGGGAAGAAGTTCTTGACCAAACCTCTCGGCGATGAAACGCCGGGCTTCCTTTTGGGCTTCCTCGGCCACATGGACGCTATCGGTGCGCATGTAGGTTATGAGGCCAACAGGCCCTTCTTCCCCTAAAGGTATGCCTTCATAGAGTTGCTGAGCTATGAGCATGGTCTTTTTGGCCGTAAACCCAAGCTGTTTTGAGGCTTCTTGCTGAAGGGTGCTGGTGATGAAAGGAGGAGCCGGGTTCTTCTTCCTCGTCCCCCTTTTCACTCCTTGGACTACGTAGGAGGCTTTCTCCAGTTCGGCCAGGATTGGCTCTACATCCTCTCGGCTTTTGAGGTCTACTTCTTTACCCTCAATGCTTACCAGTTTAGCCAGGAAAGAAGGGTGTTCAGGGGTGCGCTTGGCCAGCTCGGCCTTTATGGACCAGTACTCTTGTGGGACAAAGTTCTGGATTTCCCGCTCTCTTTCCACGATAAGGCGGAGGGCAACGGATTGAACTCTCCCAGCGGAAGTTCGGTTACGGACTTTACGCCAAAGCAATGGGCTTAGCATGTAACCTACAAGCCGGTCCAGTATGCGGCGTGCCTGCTGGGCATTTACAAGGTTCATGTCAATGCTTCTGGGGTTAGAGAAGGCTTGCTCTATGGCTTGCTTCGTGATTTCGTGGAAGACCACTCTCTTGGCTTTATTGCGAGGTATCTTAGCCACTTCTATAAGGTGCCAAGCGATTGCTTCTCCTTCTCGGTCGGGGTCGGTAGCCAAGTAAACTTCGGAGGCACCGCGGGCGGCTTCTTGAAGCTCTTTTACCACCTCTCGCTTCTCTTTCGGGACCACGTAATAAGGTTTGAAGTCGTTGGATACATCAACGCTTAGGCTTGAGCGGAGCAAGTCCCTAACATGGCCTATGGAAGCTTTGACTAAATAGCCTTTGCCCAGGAATTTACCCACAGTACGGGCTTTGGCCGGCGATTCCACAATCACCAGTTTGTATTTTTCCTGCGGGGGGTCGGGTAATTGAGCGTGGGCAGGAGTCCTGCCCGGCTTAATCAAAGTTGTTCCACACTCGGGGCAGCGGCCCCGGGTAGCGGGTTTATTCCCTGGAAGGTATACAGGCTCGGGGTTTTCCATTGGCCTGTGTGCTCTGCACTTAACGCAGTAAGCTATGATGGGTTTTTCCATTTCTTTTGCCTCTTAGAGGTATTCTTCCATGTTCTTGTCCTTAAGCAGCTCCACCAGCTTTTTCACATCCTGAGCCCTGCTCTTGGGGCAGACCAGGATTATATCATCGGTCTCCACTACAATCATGTCCTTTAGGCCGACAGTGGCGATTAAGCGTTTCGTGCCGTAAAGGAGGGAGCCAGTCGTGTCAATACCGATGTGTTCTCCGCCCACTATTACGTTGTTTGCTTCGTCTTTAGGCAAGATATCAGCCAGCGTAGCCCAATTACCGACATCGCTCCAGCCCATATCCACCGGAATGACCATGACTTTGGAGGACTTTTCCATGATCCCCTGGTCTATGGATTCGCTTTCCACTTCTTGCCAGACTTCTTCCAATATCTTTTCCTCTTCCTCGGTGCCTATGGCTTCATCCAGGCGCATAAGCTGGGAGTAAAGTTTGGGCATGTGCTGGCGGAATTCCTCCATTATCGTGGAGAGCTTCCAGACGAAGATTCCGCTGTTCCAGTAGTAGCAGCCTTGTTCTAAGTAGGAGCAAGCGGTTTCAAAATTGGGCTTCTCGGTAAATCCTTCGGCTTTGTATACAGGGAATCCGCCCACCTCTTTCCAGAGCTGGCCTTGGCGAATGTAGCCGTAGCCTGTTTCGGGTTGGGTAGGCTTAACCCCTAAAGTCACCAGGTAACCTTCCCGAGCGACTTCGGCTGCCGCCAAGAGGGCTTTCCTAAATTCCTCAGGCTTCTCTATGACGTGGTCGGCATGGAGCGAGGCCATAACTGCTTCCGGATCCAAGCGTTTCATGTACAGTACCGAAAGCCCTATGCATGGGGCTGTTCCTTTCCCTTCCGGCTCGGTGATGATGTTGCGAGAAGGGATTGAAGGGAGCTGGGCTTTTACGGTAGGGGCATAGGTTCTGTTGGTAACCACGAAAATCCTTCCCGGCTCCAGGATTGGCCTTATGCGCATGAAGGTTTCCTGGAGCATAGTGTTCTTGGCCACGATATCCAAAAGCTGCTTTGGCCTATATTTTCGGCTTTTCGGCCACAACCTCGTTCCCGTTCCTCCGGCAAGTATGAGCGCAAGCATAGCATTCCCTCCTAATCTACGAAATATTCTGCTCTGCTTTCCCTGGCTAAAACGTAATGCATCCCCCCTACCTGGCGCACCAGTCCCTTTATCTCCATGATAGCGAGAGCGCTGGATACTTCAGACATAGGTAAACCGGTCGCTCTCTTGATTTCATCTATGTGGGTGGGTTCGGAAGAGAGGTAGGAGAGGATTAGGCTTTCGGTATCGGTGGCGGGGACGGCAGCTTTTACTTCTTCCCTGGCTTTCACCGAGGTTATATTGAGTTCCTCAAGAATATCTTCAGCCGAAAGGACAAGCTTTGCCCCTTGCTGGATGAGGCGGTTTGTCCCCCGGCAGGTCTTGTAGAAGATGCTTCCTGGCACAGCGAAGACCTCGCGGTCCTGCTCCAGGGCAAATTCAGCGGTGATGAGAGCGCCACTGGTTTCCCCCGCTTCTACGACCAAAACACCTTTGGCCAACCCGCTTATTATGCGGTTGCGAGGTGGAAAGTTTGTAGCCTCGGGTGGTGTCCCAAGGGGGTATTCGCTTATCAAAGCTCCGTTTTCGGCGATGGCCTGGGCAAGGGATTTGTGCTCAGGGGGGTAAATTATATCAAGGCCTGAACCTAAGACTGCAATTGTCCTTCCTCCGGCTTCCAGCGCAACCTGATGGGCCAGCCCATCTATCCCTTTGGCCAGCCCGCTTACGATGGTTACTCCGCTTCGGGCTAATGGCTCCACAAGGAAACGGGTAGCCTCTTTTCCGTAAACGCTCGGCTTCCTGGTTCCCACAACTGCTATGGCCCACTCATCCTGTGGTTTCAAGGTCCCCTTCACGAAGAGCAGGAAGGGCGGATTTTCCACGTGGCGCAAGTTGTAAGGGTAATCTTCGTCCTTCCAGCTCACAAGGTGAATCCCCGCCTTTTGTAGCTTCTCCATTTCCTGATCCAATGATACGCGCTTGCGGACAGCCAGGAGGTTTTCAATGGAACGGCGGTCCAGCCCAGCCCGGGCGAGCTCTTCAGGCCGGGCTTCCCATGCTTCCTTAGCGCTTCCGAAATATTCCAAGAGGCCTCTGAACCGGACCGGTCCTATGCCTTTGACCAAGCTGAAGCCAAGCCAATATTTAATCTCTTCCATGGCTTCTTTTCCTTGGGATTTTGGTTTAAAGATACACAAAGGGGATGCTTTTGTCAAGCGCCGACAATTTTACCATAAACGTCAGAACTTCAGACGTGCATTTGGCGTTTTTTGCGGTATAATATCCTTAAGGAGGACTTGTATGGAAGAGATACAAGACAT
>CAYOIS010000092.1:0-7930 GCA_964404055.1 uncultured Anaerolineae bacterium
TATACTTTTAAAAAAGGCGATGAACGGGAGGAGTAGGCGGGGGGAGGCGCCAGAGAGGGAGGGCCAGCGGCTGAAAACCCTCCTCGCTCAAAGCCCGCTGAAGGTCGCCCGGGAGCCTGGGGGATGAACTAAAGTAGTCCCCCACGGGGAAGGCCCGTTAAAGCCTTAGAGGGCCACCTCACCGAAAGGTGGAAGCAAGGTGGTACCGCGGAAGGCTTAGGCCCCTTCCGTCCTTGCGGCGGAAGGGGTTTTTTAATAACTCGCAAGAGGAGGGAAAAATGCGCGAACTGCCAAAGACTTACGACCATAAAGAGGTGGAAAAACGCATATACAAAATGTGGGAAGAGGGCGGTTTCTTCATCCCCAAAATTGACCCAGCCAAAAAGCCCTTCGTTATCTCTATGCCCCCTCCCAATGTGACTGGCGAGTTGCACTTGGGCCATGCTATAACCGCCTCAATTGAAGACCTCATGATACGCTACCACCGGATGAAAGGCGACCCTACCCTCTGGGTACCAGGGGAAGACCATGCCGGAATAGCCGTCCAGAACGTGGTGGAAAGGGAATTGGCTAAAGAAGGCCTCTCCCGCCATGACTTGGGAAGGGAAAAATTCCTGGAAAGAGTATGGGAATGGGTCCGTAAGTACCGCACGGTCATAGCCAACCAGCACCGCCGTTTGGGGGCTTCGTGCGATTGGACCAGGGAACGCTTCACCTTGGATGAAGGGCTAAGCCGAGCCGTAAGGGAGGCCTTCGTCAGACTTTACGAAAAAGGCCTGATATACCGAGGAGAATACATAATCAACTGGTGCCCCCGCTGTGCTACAACCCTAGCCGATCTGGAAGTGGAGCACGAGGAAGAAGAAGGAACCTTGTGGTACGTACGCTACCCCTTGGTTAACGAGGATTGGAAAGGACCTCGCGGCGAGTGGGGAAGCGGACATTGGAGCGAAGGCGCTACTGAATTCATAACCGTAGCTACCACAAGGCCTGAAACAATCTTGGGCGATACGGCCGTAGCCGTGCACCCGAATGATGAACGCTACAAAGCGCTTGTCGGGCGCACTGCAATCCTCCCAGCCCTGGGGCGGCCAATACCTATCATAGCCGATGAAGCAGTGGATATGGATTTTGGCACCGGTGCAGTAAAAGTAACCCCAGCCCATGATCCCACAGATTATGAGATAGGGCGCCGCCACAGCTTGCCCGCGATAAACGTAATGAACGATGATGCCACCATGAACCAGGAAGCTGGCCCATACCAAGGCCTGGACCGCTTTGAATGCCGCCAACGTATCCTTCAGGACCTGGAGAAAGAGGGCCTTATCCTCAAAGCTGAGCCTCACACTCATGCCCCGGGAAGATGTTACCGTTGTCATACCCTCATAGAACCCAGGATATCTATCCAATGGTTCGTTCGCTCCAAGCCATTGGCCGAAAAGGCTATAGCTGTGGTAAGAGAGGGCCTTATACGCATTATCCCTGAAAGATTTGAGAAGATTTACTTTGACTGGATGGAGAACATCAAGGACTGGTGCATAAGCCGCCAGCTCTGGTGGGGGCACCAGATTCCAGTATGGTATTGCGATGATTGCGGGGCGGAGATGGCCTTGCGCGAAGACCCTCAAAATTGCCCCCGATGCGGCAGCTCCAGAATCCGCCAAGATGAAGACGTCCTTGACACTTGGTTCAGCTCGGCCCTGTGGCCTTTCTCCACTTTGGGCTGGCCCGACGATACCGAAGACCTGCGCTACTTTTACCCCACCACCGTTATGGAAACCGGCTACGACATCCTCTTCTTCTGGGTTGCCAGGATGATAATGATGGGGCTTGAGTGCACAGGCAAGATTCCATTTAGCATAGTCTACCTCCATGGACTTGTGCGGGATGAGCTTGGCCGCAAGATGAGCAAATCCCTTGGGAACGTCATAGACCCTGTAGACCTCATGGACCAATACGGGACTGACGCCCTTCGCTTTACACTCCTTACCAGTTCCACCCCTGGAAACGACATGAAACTTTCCATACAGCGGATTGAAGGGAACCGCAACTTCGCCAACAAGCTTTGGAATGCAGCTCGCCTTGTCCTCTCAAACCTCCCTGAAGGCTGGACTCCTTCTGGAGTCTCCAAAGATTCCCTATCCCTACCTGAGCGGTGGATTCTCTCCAGGCTTCAGAAGGTGGTGAAAGAAGTTACTGACCTCATAGAAGCTTTCCAGTTTGGAGAAGGGGGCCGTACCCTCTACGATTTCATTTGGGGTGAATACTGCGACTGGTACTTGGAGATGATAAAGCCCAGGCTCTATGGCTCGGACCCCCAGGCAGCTGAGGAGGTAAGAGAAGTAGCTGTTCACGTCCTTGACACTGTGCTTAGGCTACTTCACCCCTATATGCCATTCGTCACAGAGGAAATCTGGGGTTACTTACCGGGGCGGCAGGCTCCCCTCATAATCTCACCTTGGCCTGAATTCAAACCCCAATTTGTAGACGAAGATATTGAGAAGAAGATGGAACTCTTCATGGAAACAGTGCGTGCAATCCGTAATGCCCGGACAGAGTACCATGTTGAGCCAGGTAAGCGCATCCAGGCCATAATAGCTGCGGGGGAAAGGGAAGAATTCTTCAATGCGCTCAAGAAAGAGCTTGCCTTTCTGGCCCACTTAAATGAAGAGAAACTCCTCATAGAGCGCGTGGTAGAACCTAAACCCACGGGGGCGGTAACCCTTACTGCAGGGACTGTTGAAATTTACCTGCCACTTGCGGGCATGGTGGACTTAGAAGCGGAGAAGAAGCGGCTCCTGAAGGAGAAGGCCAGAGTAGAAGAAGAAATTGCTCGTGCTGAGGCCCTTTTGACCAACGAAGAATTTCTCCAGAAAGCCCCCAAGGAAGTAGTGGAAAAACACAGGGTCAGGCTTGAGGAGGCAAAAGCTGAGAAGGAGAAGATAGAGGAAATTTTGAAGGTGCTAATGGGAGGATAAAGCCCTGCGGTAGGGGGCCCAAAAACCTGGCATGGGATTACCCCATCCCGTAACCCTTTTGCGAGCTCCCCTGCCTCCTGCCTTTGCAAGGGGGAAGGAGGCAGGGGGGCAAAATCCTCATGGCGGGGGTGTCCCAAAATAAGATCGGGGGGCACCTCTTATAAACTCGTCACTAGTGGGACCCGAAACCTTGGCTAACCTTTGGCCAACAGGGGTAGGTTTCATAATTCTTTGCAAGGGGTTATGCTCTAAGAAGCTGGAATTTTAGCAGGGTTAAATTCATAAGCAAACAGCTTTTCACCTCAAAACTAAGGGCAGAAAACACTTGTAGCGTAGAACCATAGGGCTCAGCAAAGGCCCGGGGCGAGAGTAAAGGGTTATCTTTACCCTTACAAAATGCCCCCTTATCATGGGCCGGAATTTCCCCTCAAACCATTCTTCTGTAAGCCCACGCGAATCCCACATCTCAGCCTCGCTCAAAACTAACCAGACCCTTCGGCGGGAACCTATATGCCTCTCAAGATAGGCATTAACCTGCTCTGGTGTCATACCCCAGTTGGTGTAAGGCCCATCTACTGGGATGTAAACCTTTTCGCCGGCAAGATAATAGTCAAAAACTCGGCGCACATAAGGAATCTGGAATACTACGATGTCTCCTTCTTGAGCGTATTCTTTGAAAAGGGCTACGGCAGCCCTAAAATCACTCTTTATCGGGAAATGGCTTTGGCTCCAGAGGCCTTCAATGTCAATCAAAATAAGGCCGGCGAGTAAAAGAGGCCCAAAGAACCTCCTCTTAGTTTGCCAGAATCTAACCCCAAGGGTCAAAAGTGCATAGAAGGAAGGCGCAAGGAAGATGAGATAGCGGTCCGTAAAGACAGGCTTTTTGAGGCATACTGAAAAAAGTCCTAAAGTTGGGGTTAAGATTAGGCTTAGAAATAGAAGACCCTTTCGGCGTTCAAGAAGTCCTCCCAAGACTGCAAAGCCTGCCGGAATGAGGGACCAGGGCCATAAAGTGCTCAAAATCCCGCAGCTCCAACCAGTAAAAAGTATGCCAATCATGTCCCATAGCGGGTAATAGGGGAAGCCCGAAGGATTAGGCGCAAGGAAAGCAGGCAATAGCCACCGGATTACTGGCACAAAAGGCAGCACAAGAAGCAAGTGAATTGCAATCCCTTCCCTCCACTTCATCCTATACCCCGGCCAAAGGTATAACACCAATTGACTTAAAACCATAAACAGGCTATGAAGGTGGACATAGAGGCATACCGTCACGGCCGCCAAATAAAGAAGCCAGCGCTTCAGGCCCCCTTTCTCCAGAGCATTTAAGTGGAAGTTGAAAGCGAGCGTGCTCAGGAAAAGCCATAGGCCATACATCTTGCCTTCCTGGGAGTACCAGACCAAGTAAGGGGAAAAGCAGGAAAGGAGCATTGCGACAAGAGCCCAGGGGCTCGGAAGGAACCTCTTAGCCATTCGGAAAATCAACGGCAAAGATAGGACGCCGAAAAGTAGGGAGAAATAGCGAAGGGCAAATTCCCCTTTCCCTGCCAGGTTTAGCCATCCTTTGAGCAAGAGGTAGTAAAGAGGCCCGTTCCAGCCCGGCCGGGTAAAATAATCTAATACCTCCTTAAACGGGGCCGAGGCGAAGAGCACAGCATCAACTTCATCTCGCCAAAGGCTTTGGGATAGAATCCCAGCAATGCGAATAGCAAAAGCTAAGAGGATAAGAGAAATCGCTAAAAATTTGCTCTTCATCAGCTGACCCGGAAGCGGGGGTCAAGTTCCAATAGCCTCCTCAACCCTTCCATCAACGTCACTTTTGGCCTGTAACCCAGAAGCTTTTGAGCGCGACTTAAATCAGCTACAAGGCGCGATACCCCTCCGCTTTCGGCTCTATTGTGTATTACCTCAACTTCTTTGCCAACGACTTTGGCTACTTTCTTGGCCAAATCGTTTATGCTCGTCTCTTCCCCGCTGCCTACGTTGATAATGGCTCTGTTTACACCGTTAGCTGTAGCTGCAGCCACCAACGCATCTACAACATCGTCAATGTAAACGAAATCCCTCGTCTGGCTGCCATCGCCATAAATCACCAGAGTTCCCCCCTCAACCGCCTTCTTCATGAACTGAGGGATAACCGGAGGGCGATGGAAGAAGAGGTATTGCCCAGGGCCATAAGCATTGAAAATCCTGAGGATTACGGTCTCTATGCCGTACAGTGCTCCCAAAGTGTTGACATAATATTCAGAGGCCAGCTTGCTGACCGCGTAAGGAGATTGAGGGTTTGGCCTTTGGTCTTCGTTCACTGGTTGTTGGCTTTGCTCTCCGTAAACAGCACCGGATGAGGCCAATATTACACGCTTGACCCCCACATCCCTTGCGGCCACCATTAGGGCTACTGTTCCTCCTACGTTCACCTCGTTGTATTCTCTGGGGTAAAGGACCGATTCAGGGACTGAAACTTTGGCCGCCAGGTGATACACACAATCTACCCCTTGGAGCAAGTTCCAAAGCCTCGGCACATCTCTGACATCCCCTCGGGAAAAGACAACCCTGGGGTCAAGGCGGGATGGGTCGCCTGCGCTTAGGTCATCTATAACCCTAACATGGTAACCCATTTGGACAAGCCTGTTGGCTAAGGCTGCTCCGATAAATCCTGCTCCTCCAGTGATGAGAAAGCGCATCCTTTCCCTCCGGTTAAATCAGAGCCATTTGAAATGTTGGCTTTTTACCTTTGAGGGTTATGAAAGGGGCCGCCCGCTTTGTCACTATCCCGAGCTTCTTCAGGTCCTCAAGGCAATTGATGCTACCCTTCTTGCGTTCGGAAATTATCCTGCGGGCGGAGCGGGGGCCTATACCTGGGACTCGTAGGAGCTGATAGTAATCGGCGGTATTGATTTCCACCGGGAAAAATTCAGGGTGTTTTAGGGCCCAGAGGAGTTTAGGGTCCCCTTCCCTGGACAAATTCCCTTCCGAGTCAAATGGCAGCTCTTCAACTGTAAAGCCATAGCGCCTTATGAGGAAATCGGCTTGGTAAAGGCGGTTTTCGCGCCAGGCAGGAGTGGGGGGGTGGTCTTCAAGGGGGGTATCAAGGATGGGCTGGAAAGCACTGTAGTATACGCGCCGCAGGCCAAAATCCCTGTAGAGAGATTGTGCCAGCCGAAGGAGTTCTCGGTCTTTTTCCCCCCCAGGGCCAACCATGAACTGCGTGGTCTGGCCCGCTGGCAGGAGAACTTTCCCTTCTTCCACCAACTCTTTAATCCAAGCGATAGGAGCGAAAAGGTTCTCGGTGAAGTTTTTGGCCGGGGCTATGCGCCTGAGCGCCTCAGGGGAAGGTGCCTCAAGGTTTACCGATATCCTTGTGGCCCATCGGGCCAGGGCTTCAACCGCTGCCTTGCTCGCTCCGGGTATCACCTTCAAATGGATGTAGCCAGGGAAACCATACCGGCGCCGGATGATTTCAGCCACCGCCACCATCCGGGCCATAACGTCATCGGGTTTGCCGTCCACTGCAGAGCTTAAAAAGAGGCCTTTGACCAGCCCCCTGCGCCAAAGAGCATCAAACGTAGAAGCTAACTCCTCCGGTGTAAAGGACATCCGCGGGCAATCTCTACCAGCCCTGTTTGCACAGTAAAGGCAATCATTGACACAAGCATTGGTTAGGAGCACCTTTAAAAGGACAACCCTTCTACCATCGGGGAGGACAGCGGGGTAGAGCCAGCGCCCAAGGTCGTCTTTCAAGCGGTGGACCATAGGGCTGCAGGCTTCCCCGCATAAATCGTATTGGGCGGCTTTCCCCAAAAACTCCAGTTTCTTTTCAATCTCCATTATCCGTCTTTCCGAGCCCAATCGTAGGGAATCTCTCCGCTGTGTGGTGGTATCCGGTACTCATCGGGGTTTTCGTAATTGTAAAGCTCAGTTGGGATGTTTACGATGAGGGTCATCTCGGTGCTTATCCCCTTGAAGCCGTGGATGACACCAGGTGGTATGGTAAGGAGCACAGGGTTCAACTCGCCGATGAAGAACTCGTTTATTTCCCCATAGGTTGGGGAACCCTCCCGGCCATCGTAAAGGACAACTTTGGCCATCCCCTTTATGCACACAAAGTGGTCAGTCTGCTTTTTATGGTAATGCCAACCTTTGACCACGCCAGGGTAAACGGCTGTCACATAAACCTGGCCAAACTTTTGGAACTCTTCCCAATCGGAGCGAAGCATTTCCATCAGGTAGCCCCTTTCATCGGGGATGACTTTAAGCTGGCGCACTTTAACTCCTTCTATCAGCCTCTTCATAGCTCTACCTCCTGAAGATGAGCTTTAAGATTTTGCGCGCTACAGTCAAAGGGCCCGTTCGGGTAACCACATCCACAGCTGAAGGGGCACGGGAGGGGTCAAATGATTCGTAATGCAAGATTTTCTCCAGGGGCAACCTCGGAGGCGGGTCGGGTATCTCTTCGGGGTAACCCAGTGTTATTATGGCCACTATCTCCAATGGATCGGGGATGGCGAAGTACTTTTTAATAGCGGGGGCATCAAATATGCCTATCCAGCAAGTTCCGAGCCCGAGGGCGTGGGCGGCAAGCATTATATTGGCTCCGGCCAGAGAGCAATCAGCCCAATACCACTTGCTTCGGCGGGGGTCACCGCAAATTATGATACTAACAGGCGCTTCTGAGATATGCCTATTGCGGACGAATAGGAAGCGAGAGTGTGCGCTCAAGAACTCCCGGTTTTTCTTATCCCTAACAACTATAAAGTGCCAGGGTTGGGCATTGACCCCGCTCGGTGCCCAGCGGGCAGCTTCCAGAACCCTTTGGAGAAGCTCATCCGGGACAGGCTCGTCCCTATAAGCTCTTACTGAGCGCCTCTCTCTTATAGCCTTTTCCACAGGGGTAAGCATTTCCCTCCCTCCGTAAAAATGATACCATCGGTTTGGGGGTTAGTCAAAACGGGGCT
>CAYOIS010000093.1:0-7887 GCA_964404055.1 uncultured Anaerolineae bacterium
GCTGCCTCTTACGGGGCCGGCTTTGGTACCCATTGGCTTATCTCCAAAAAATCCTCACCGCAGTTTGGCCTGTTCTGGGAAGCTCTGGAAATCCTTAAGAGGGATTTTTATAAACCCCTACCCGATGACCGCCAGATAACTTATGCCGCCATAAGAGGGGTTGTGAACCAGCTGGGTGACCCTTACACCATCTTCTTAGAGCCTCAAACCAGAAGCTTGGAGAAGGACACGCTTAAGGGGGAATTCGGAGGGATAGGGGCTTGGGTGCGTAAGACCGAAGATGGTCGGTTTATCCTTACCCCTATGGATGGATACCCTGCTCAGAGGGCGGGGATTAAGGACGGGGATGAGCTTATCAGGGTAGATGAAACGAACATAACCCCCGAAATGCCCATTGACCAGGTCCTAACCCTTGTGCGAGGCCCAATCGGGACCTACGTGAACATTGTGGTGCGGAGGGGTGGGGAAGAGCTTTCTTTCAGGATAAAGAGGGAGAAGATAGAAACGCCCTCAGTTGAGTGGAAGCTTCTAAAGCCTGAAGTAGCTTACATCAAAATTGCCAGTTTTACCGAAAGGACGCCTACGGAGTTGGAACGGGCCCTCAGAGACCTCCAGAGCCAAGGGGCTTCAAAGCTTGTCCTGGACCTTAGGGGAAATCCAGGCGGGCTGATTGAATCGGCTTTGAAGGTGGGAGGCTACTTCCTCAAAAGCGGCGTTATGCTTCACGAGCGCTATAAGGATTCCCTCAAGTCTTACGAGGTGGCAAAAGCGCCTATGGTGGTGGACTGGCCCATGGCTGTCTTAGTGGATTCAGGCACGGCTAGTGCTGCCGAGATAGTAGCAGGAGCACTTCAGGAAAGCGGAAGGGCCAAACTCATCGGGGAAAGAACTTACGGCAAGGGCTCAGTCCAGTGGGTATACGATTTGAGCGATGGCTCTTCCCTTCATGTGACCGTTGCCCAATGGTTTACCCCAAATTACCGCAAGGTGGAGGGGAATGGGCTTGAGCCTGATGTCAAGGTAGAGCCAAAAGAAGGAGTTGATGCGTGGATAGAAGAAGCGCTCTCACTTCTGGGGAAAGGAGGTACTAAATGAAAGCTCTGCGGATTTCAGCAATGGCTCTATTGGGGGCTTTGCTTGCTTTGGCCTCCTTCTTCGTAGGGATGGGCGTTGGGGTCCGCCAGGTTCCCGCTCCCACATCTATTCCTGTGGCTACACCAACGTCCGTACCGACTCCAGAAACCGGAGTAGATTTTTCTGTCTTCTGGGAAGCTTGGGGCATCCTTGAGCGGGAGTTCTACGGGGAAATCCCCCCGGCTGAAGAGAGGATGTATTCGGCCATAAAAGGCGTGATTTCTTCTCTGGGCGATCCTTACACCTCATTCCTTGACCCTAAGCAAGCCTCTGTAGCCCGGCAGGACATAACCGGAAGCTTTGAAGGTATAGGGGCCATAGTGGATATGAAGGAGGGGAGGTTGGTCATTGTGGAAGTGATAGAAGGACAGCCTGCGGAGAAAGCCGGGCTCAAGAGCGGGGACATAATCCTTAAAGTAGACGATAAGCCCATTGAGAACATGACGCTTTTGGAAGCAGTCCTCCTAATCCGTGGCCCTAAAGGCACACCGGTTAAGCTTACGGTCTATCGGGAAGGGCTTGAGGAGCCGTTTGAGGTGACCATAATCCGCCAGCGGATTGAAATTCCCACCCTCTCTTACAAGATGCTGGATGAGAAGATTGCTTACATAAAGCTTAGGGAGTTCAATAAAATTGCTCCTAAGAAGCTCAGGGAAGCCCTCAAAGAACTTATCCCTCAAAAGCCAGTGGGGATAATCCTGGACCTCAGGGGCAATCCTGGAGGTTTGCTCTCGGTAGCTGTAGAGGTGGCAAGCCAATTTGTGGACAAAAGCCCAATCCTTATTGAGAGGACTAAGAGCGGAGAGGAGAAACTCTTCAAAGCCATGCCCGGAGGCTTAGCCACCGATCCCAGAATACCCTTAGTCGTTCTTGTCAATGGGGCCAGTGCCAGCGCTTCTGAGATTGTGGCTGGAGCGATAAGGGACCATGGAAGGGGTATCCTCTTGGGGGAAAAGACCTTGGGCAAAGGCTCAGTCCAGCAGTCTTTCACCCTCAAAGATGGGTCCGAGCTACGCGTTACCACGGCCCGTTGGTTCACCCCTTCCGGTATAGCTATCCATGGTAAGGGGCTAACTCCGGATATTGAGGTCAAAGCTGGTGAGGGAGGGAAAGACGTTCAGTTGGAAAAAGCTGTGGAGTACATACTTGGGCTAAGAAGGGAAGGGAAAAGAGGGATCTGTGAAGATTGCGGCAAGCAACACTAAACTCACCATAGTGGGAAAGAGAAGCGATGTCTGTGAAAGTTGTGGCAAGTAATCCTAAAGCCTTCCACGATTACTTCATTGAAGACCGGTACGAGGCTGGGATAGTGCTAACGGGTTCAGAAATAAAATCGGTGAGGGAAGGCAGAGTTAACCTGAGGGATAGCTTTGTCTTAATAAAGGATGGGGAAGCGTGGCTGATGAATGCCCATATCGCCCCCTATAAGCAAGCTGGCCGCGAAAACCACGACCCCCGTCGCCCGCGCAAGCTCCTCCTCCACCGCTACCAGATAAACCGCCTTATGGGCAGGGTTCAGGAGAAAGGCTACACTATAGTCCCCCTCCAGATGTATATCAAAGGCCGCTGGGCCAAAGTAGAGATAGCTCTTGCCCGCGGGAAGAAGCTTTACGACAAGCGCCGTGCCATAGCCGAGAGGGAGGCCGAAAGGAAAATCCGCCGGGCCTTAAGGGGGCTTGAGGAATAGGCCTTCCTTAAAATCGCACTGCCCTCGCCGGTTTGAGAATTGCCAATAAATTGTGGCTTGAAACTAAAAATGTGCTACAAATAGTATTCCTTACCCCAGCTACTCTGCAATTTGGCCTTGCGTTGCTCCTCCCAGGGGATATAATTTGGGAGGAGGATAGAAAATGTCCTTCGTGCATTTGCATGTCCACAGCGAATACTCCTTACTGGATGGCCTTCCCCATATAGACGAATTGCTGGATGCGGCCATCAAAATGGGCATGCCAGCCCTGGCCATTACTGACCATGGGGTTATGTATGGGGCCGTGGAGTTCTACCTCAAGGCCAGGGAAAAGGGCATAAAGCCCATAATAGGCTGCGAAGTATACATTGCCCCAAGGAGGATGCAAGATAAAGACCCGAAATTGGACAAGAGCCAGTACCACCTTGTCCTTCTAGCCATGAACAAAACCGGCTACCAAAACCTCATCAAGATAACCACTGCTGCGCAATTGGAAGGCTTCTACTACAAACCCAGGATTGATAAGGAATTTCTGGCTGCCCATTCCGATGGGCTCATTGCTCTCACGGCTTGTGGTTCCGGCGAGATACCTCGGTTGATTTTAGAAGGTAAGCTTGAGGAAGCTTACCGAGTTGCTGGCTGGTTCAAGGAAGTATTTGGCCCCGAAAGGTTCTTCTTGGAGCTTCAGGACCACGAGCCTCCTGAGCTTAAGGCTATAAACCGTGAACTATTGGTAATGAGCAAAAAGCTTGGCTTACCGCTTGTCGCCACCAACGATGTCCACTATATTAACCCTGAGGATGCTCCTTACCAAGATATCCTGCTGTGCCTGCAGACGGGCTCAATAATAACTGATCCCAACCGTATGAGGATGGATGGCCTAACCTACTATATGCGTTCCCCGGAGGAAATGGCCTCACTTTTCAGTGATGTGCCCGAAGCCATCAAAAACACTCTCCTGATAGCCGAGATGTGCGAGCTGGACCTTGGAGAGAAGCGCTTCCACATCCCAGATTTCCCCGTGCCTGAGGGCTTCACTACCGATTCCTACCTTGAAGCTTTGGCTTGGGAAGGTCTTAAGAAGCGTTACCAGACAATAACTCCAGAGATTGAAGCTCGCTTCCGTCATGAGCTTGAGGTGATAAAAAGCCTGGGCTTTTCGGGATACTTCCTCATCGTGCAGGATATAGTGCGCTATGCCAAGGAAAGGGGCATCCTGGTGGGGCCGGGACGTGGCTCGGCGGCTGCCAGCATAATCTCCTATGCCTTGGGGATAACGGAACTTGATCCCTTGCGCTATGACCTCATCTTTGAACGCTTCCTCAACCCCGGCCGCGTAACCATGCCCGATATTGACATAGACTTCCAGGATGACCGTCGGGATGAGGTTATAGAATACGTTGTGCGCAAATACGGCCAGGACAAGGTTGCCCAGATAATAACTTTCGGGACGATGGGCGCTAAGGCGGCGATAAGGGATGTTGGTAGAGCGTTAGACATGCCTCCTGGCGAAGTTGACATGGTAGCTAAGCTCGTCCCCCCAGGGGCTAAGGTCACCATAGATTATGCTTTAGAGGTTTCCCCCAAGCTCAGGCGCCTTTACGAAGAGAGCGATTACATCCGGAAACTAATAGACACTGCCCGTCGCCTTGAAGGTGTAGCAAGGCATGCCTCAACCCATGCGGCGGGTGTTGTAGTAGCCGATGCCCCATTAACCACTTATGTACCGTTGCACCGCCCGACCCGCGGGGAGGAAGGGAACGGGGTTGTAACCCAGTACCCGATGGAAATCCTGGAAGAACTTGGCCTTCTGAAAATTGACCTATTGGGCCTTTCCACCCTCACCTTAATCAAGAAAACGCTTGATTTCATCCGGGAAAGGCACGGTATAGAGCTTAGGCCTCAGGACATCCCCTTAGATGACCCCAAAATATACCAGCTCCTTTCCTCAGGGGAAGTGACCGGAGTGTTCCAAGTGGAATCGGCTGGGATGAGGAAAGCCTTGATGAAACTTCAGCCCTCTACTATTGAGGACGTGATAGCTCTTCTGGCCCTTTACCGTCCCGGCCCAATGCATTACATTGACCTATACGTTGATCGTAAACATGGCCGGAAGCCTGTAGAGTATCGCCACCCGCTTCTTGAGCCTATCCTCAAAGAAACTTACGGGATAATCATCTACCAGGAGCAAATAATCCGTATTGCCATGGACTTAGCAGGCTACTCCGCCTCCGAAGCCGATCTCATGCGCAGGGCTGTAGGTAAAAAGAAGGAAGAAGAACTAAAAGCTCACAGAAACCGTTTTGTGGAAGGGGCCATACAAAGAGGGGTTCCGCCGGAGGTAGCGCACGAGATCTTCAATGACATTGAGTTCTTTGCCGATTACGGCTTTAACAAAGCGCACAGCGCCGCTTACGCTGTTCTCACTTGCCAGACGGCTTACCTCAAGGCCCATTACCCTCTGGAGTTTATGGCTGCGTTGCTAACTATAGAACGCCACAATACCGATAAGCTCCCAATCCTTCTAACCGAATGCCGGCGGATGGGCATAGAGGTCCTGCCACCTGACATAAATCACTCCTACACCGGTTTCACTATAGAAGGTAATGGCATCCGTTTTGGGCTTGAGGGTGTGAAGAACGTTGGAGCAGCTTCGGTGGAGGCAATTTTAAAGGCGAGGGAAAAGGGAGGGCCTTTCAAGAGCTTGGAGGATTTCTGCTTCCGTGTGGATTTAAAGGAGGTGGGCAAGAGGGCGTTAGAGTCTCTTATAAAAGTTGGGGCGTTTGATTCCTTTGGCGAGAGGGCATCTCTATTGGCGGCGCTGGACAAAATGGTGGCCATAAGTGCCGAAGCGCACAGAGCTCGGGGTTTAGGGCAGCTAACCCTTTCCCTCCCCATATCCATCAAACTCCCCAAAGTGAGACCGGCCTCTTTGAAAGAAATCCTGCAGTGGGAGAAGGATCTTGTAGGGGCTTACATCTCAGAGCACCCTGTCTCTCGTGTTCTCCCTATCATCTCCAACTCCATAACCCATTACCTTGGTGAGATAAATGAAGAGCTGGACGGGCAAAAAGTTTCGGTCTTGGGTCTTGTGACGTCTGTAAGGGAGGTGATTTCATCCACGGGTAAGCCCATGGCTTTTGCTCAGATTGAGGACGTTCAAAGCAGTATAGAAGTGGTGATAAGACCTCAGGTTTGGGAGCAAAGCGCCCAACTTTGGGAGGAAGGCCGTATCCTCTTGGTCAAAGGTAAAGTAGAATTAAGAGAAGGCAAACCTTCTTTGGTCTGCGAGTCGGCTCAGAACCATGTGACCATAGCCAAACCCGTAGAAACCCCAAGACATCTTTACATAACTATAAAGCGCAGGGGTGACCTTGAGGCCGATTCCAGGCTTTTGGAAGAAGTTTACCATTTGCTTACTCGCTACCAGGGGAAAGATAAGTTCACCATTTATCTGGACTCGGAGGGTCAAAGCATAGCTTTGGAGTTCCCTGAAGCGTGGACAAGGTATTGTCCGGAGCTGGAGGAGGAATTACTCAATCTCCTCGGTCCGGGGGCATTAAGTGTTAGCCTTTAGACTTGGGGAGGATGAATGGCCGAGATTTTTTTGAACCTTGCAACAGCTTTTGGCCTATCGGCATCTGCGGGGCTGAACGCTTACATCCCTTTGTTAGTTATTGCTTTGGTTGATCGCTTGAGCGATGGCTTGATTGACCTCCAGGGGCCTTGGGCTTGGCTTAGCAATTGGTGGGTAATCGGCGTTTTAGCCTTCCTATTGCTTGTAGAAATCTTGGCGGACAAAATCCCGGCGGTAGATACAATAAATGATGTTATCCAAACAGTAGTTCGTCCGACAGCCGGGGCCATTCTTTTTGCTGCTACCACGCGTGCAATTCAACTTCACCCCGTTGTTGCTGCCATATGCGGGGTGATAATAGCTGGGGGAGTGCACGCCGTTAAAGCCACTGGGCGTCCAGCTATAACTGCTACAACTGCTGGAGTTGCCAATCCTTTCATCAGCGCCGCAGAAGATGTTACTTCAACCGTAGTATCTGTTATTTCGGTTGTAGCCCCTTACCTTGTTTTAGGAGTATTTATCCTCTTGGCTTCTTTCTTGGCTTGGGTGATGCTCCGTAGAAAGCGTCGCGGCTGAAAGAGAATATTTCCAGACCCTTCCTGCTGCACAAAATTGCTGTTTGCAAAAAGCTGGGTGGGATGATACTGGTGCGTGCTGAGAAGATAGGGCCTTTATGCTCTGCAAAGGTTAAGCTTGCCATAGGGGCTTGAGGTCGTAGCGAACTTTATGCTGAGGATAATAAAAATAACCGAGGGCTCATTAATTTGCCCTCGGTTCTTTTTAGCGGGGCCGACGGGCCTCGAACCCGCGACCTCCGGCTTGACAGGCCGGTATTCTAACCAACTGAACTACGGCCCCGTACTGCGGGGGTGGGACTCGAACCCACAACCAGACGGTTAACAGCCGCCCGCTCTCCCCGTTGAGCTACCCCGCAACCATGGCGCATAGGGGACTCGAACCCCTACTACGGGCTTGAAAGGCCCGTGTCCTAACCCTTAGACGAATGCGCCTTCCCAGTGCCGAGGGTCGGAGTCGAACCGACGACCCTGCGGTTTTCAGCCGCATGCTCTACCACCTGAGCTACCTCGGCTCAAAGCGGGCGATGGGATTCGAACCCACGACCTCTTCCTTGGCAAGGAAGCGTTCTACCGCTGAACTACGCCCGCATCTCTTTATGGACCCGGCCGGATTCGAACCGGCGCTCTCCTCGGTGCAAACGAGGTGCCTTCCCACTTGGCCACGGGCCCCCTATTCTTTTTAAGGAGCGGGGAGGCAGGGATTCGAACCCTGGAAGGAGCTTTTTAGGCCCCTTAACCGCTTAGCAGGCGGCCCCGTTAGACCTCTCCGGCACCTCCCCTCTTAATACAGCTGGGGGACGAGGATTCGAACCTCGACTGGCGGATCCAGAGTCCGCTGTCCTGCCGATTAGACGATCCCCCAACTTCGTTTTATATTTTATCACTACTCCAGTTACCTGTCAAGCCTGACC
>CAYOIS010000094.1:0-7878 GCA_964404055.1 uncultured Anaerolineae bacterium
AGATTGGTGAAAGCCGACCATTGGCCGAAGGCCAAAAGAGGTTGACTTAACTCGGCCCAAAAAGAGATTTTTCCCCTAAAAAGCCGCTTTTGGTAAAATAAGAGCGAAAAACTACTTCGGAGGGGCAAAGATGAAGTTAGCGTCACGAATGTCTAGGCTCGGAACCGAAACCGCTTTTGAGGTCCTCGCTAAAGCCAAGGCCCTTGAGGCCCAAGGCCGCAAAATTATCCACCTGGAGATAGGGGAGCCAGACTTTGATACGCCCCGCCATATCATAGAAGCAGCCTACGAAGCTATGAATCAAGGTTACACCCATTACACCCCCTCGGCCGGGATTTGGGAAGTGCGCGAAACTATCGCCGAATACGTTTCCGAAACGCGAGGGATTGACGTAGGCCCAGAAAATGTTGTAGTAGTGCCGGGTGGGAAGCCCATCATATTCTTCTCCATCCTGGCCCTGTGCGAGGAGGGGGATGAGGCCATTTACCCCAACCCCGGCTACCCTATCTACGAGTCTATGATTAGATTCTCAGGCGCAAAACCCGTGCCAATGCGCCTGCGGATGGAGAACAATTTCTCCTTTGACCCCGATGAGTTCCGAAGCCTCATCACCCCACGCACTAAGCTGATCGTGATAAACTCCCCTGCTAACCCAACCGGTGGGATTTTGTCCAAGAAGGACCTGGAGATAATAGCCGAGATTGCCATTGAACGCGACATAATGGTTCTTTCGGACGAAATCTATAGCCGCATCGTTTACGAGGGGGAGTTCTACAGCATAGCCAGCATCCCAGGGATGAAGGACCGAACCATAATCCTTGACGGCTTCTCCAAGACTTACGCCATGACCGGTTGGAGGCTTGGGTACGGGGTTATGCCCACCTGGCTTGCCGAGCACGTCACTCGGCTTATGACTAACTCCAACTCCTGCGCGGCAGCCTTCACCCAGATTGCCGGGATGAAAGCGCTCAAAGGCCCACAGGACTCAGTGGATAAGATGGTCCAGGCCTTCAGGGAGCGCAGGGATGTGATAGTGGAAAGGCTCAACAAGATACCGGGGTTCAAGTGCCTCAAGCCCGCTGGAGCCTTCTATGCCTTCCCCAACATTGAAGGAACTGGGATGAAGAGCAAGGAGATGGCCGATTTCCTCCTATACGAAGCCGGGGTCGCCGTCCTTTCCGGAACATCGTTCGGAGAATACGGGGAAGGGTTCCTCAGGATTTCCTACGCTAATTCCCTGGAGAACATAAACGAGGCCTTGGACCGGATTGAGGAAGCCCTCAGGAAGAGGGGGATAGGCTAAACCGGAGAAAGGTGCGGAGGAGGGTTGGGGGGTGCAGGAGCATGTTAACATAGCTGGCGTTAGCCATGGGGCAGTAGCATTCGCCAGCTTTTATGCTTTGACGTAATCCCTCAACCCTCTCTCCAAACCATATAGGCCTTAAATCGTAACCTGTCCCCCGCAAATTTCCTACAGGCTGAGCACGCGTGCAGCAGGTCCAGACATCGCCATCGGGGGCGATGTGGCCGGAAGCCCAGCCTGCATAACAAGGTATTATTTGCCTCCTTTCCCGCAGGATTCTCTCAGTGAGGGAGTAATATTCGTGCCGAAAGGCTTGCGTAAGCCTGGGCAAACCGCTGAACTTAGCCCCACTTATCGCTCCCATTACCTCCATTATCGCCCGTTGATATTCCTGAGCTGAAGGAGTTATGGGAAGGCCTATTGTGTGCAGTTCCTCCCTCTCCTCTGCTACCTCGGTTATGTAAGAATCGGGCTTAAGGCCTATGAGGGTTCGGGCTATTTCTCCAATCCTTCCCACGTTTAAGCGGGAAATGACGGTATGGATGCTCAAGATGAGAGCAGGGTGGCGGATAGCCCGCAACGCCCAATAGGTCTCCATAGCCCTCTCCCAATTCCCAGGCACATTGCGGATGCGGTCGTGTTCCTCTCCTACTCCGTCCAGAGAAAGGTTTATCCCCAGCTTCGTTCCCGCGGGCATGTTATCCAGCATTTCCCTAACCATGTTTGGGATGCGCCGGCTGAGAAGGCCATTGGTGGGGATGGTGATGAGAGCAGGCTTAAGGACTCTTGCGGCCTCGGTAACTATCTGGGCGATGTCCTCCCTAAGGAATGGCTCGCCACCGCTGAACGTAAGGTAATAGAGGCGGGTGTGAGGGGCAAGGTTGAGGAAGAATTCCCTCCACTCCTCAAAGCTGAACTCCTTTGCCGAGCGCTCCCAAACTCGGCAGGTTGAGCAGCGCGAGTTGCACCGGTAAGTTAGGCTTATCACTAAACTAAAGGGCAAAAGTTTTGGCTTGCCTATTGCTCGGAACAGGGGATAGAAGGCTAAGCGCAGCATCATATTACCCTCAGGATAAGGCCTTTTAGGTACTCACCCTCCGGAAAATTGAGGGAGAACGGATGGTCTCTCGCTTGGCTCATTTTCCCTATGACTTGAACCTCTTTCCCAGCGTCCAGGGCAGCCCAAAAGACAGCCTTCTGGAAAAGTTCCGGTGGAACGAGGCCGGAACAGGAGAAGGTGAAGAGTATCCCGCCAGGCTTCAGTAGCCCCATGGCCATGAGGTTTATGTCCTTATAACCCCGCACCGCATCGTCCACCTGCTCCTTTGAGTGCGCAAATTTGGGAGGGTCCAGCACTATCAAGTCAAAAATCTTCCCTTCATTCCGCCATTTCCTCAAAACCTCAAACACATCCCCCTCAACAAAGTTCTCATCCCGGACGGGAAAACCGTTAAGTTCCACGTTGGCCTTAGCCATTTCCAGCGCATCCTTTGAAGAATCCACGTGCACTACTCGCTTTGCTCCACCTGAAAGAGCGTAAATCCCAAAAGCCCCGGTATAAGAGAACGCATCAAGCACTTCTTTGCCTAAAGCGAACTCTTTCACCCTGAGGCGATTCTCCCTCTGGTCCAAGTAAAAGCCTGTCTTATGCCCTCTTTTGACATCAACCCAGAACTTAAGCCCATTTTCCCTTATCTCCAGCCGGTCTGGAGGTTCTTCCCCCCGCAGTAGACCGGCCACTGGCTCAAGCCCTTCCTTCAGCCGGACATCCACATCGCTCCGCTCATATATCCCTTTAGGCTTCAAAAGCTCCCAGAGGATTTCGGTGATTGTATCCTTCCATCGCTCAATGCCCAAAGTGAGGAATTGGACAACCAAATACTGACCGTATTGGTCTACCACCAGGCCTGGCAATCCGTCGGATTCGGCGTTAACGAGGCGAACGGCTTCGGTGTGGCCTGGAAAGAAAAGGCCTTCCCTGGCCTTAATGGCCATTTCCAGCCTCCTTTGCCAGAAGGCAGCATCTATTTCCTCCTCTTGCCAGGTTAGGATACGGACAGTTATTTGAGAGCGAGTGTTTATGTAGCCACGGGCCAGGAATTTGCCCTTCGCATCCACAACTTCTACCACATCCCCATCCTGAAAAAGCCCTTCAACCCTCTTTATTGCCCCGGAAAATATCCAGGGGTGCCGGCGCAGGAGGGATTTTTCCTTTCCTCTCTTTAGGATAACTTTAGCCAAGCCCTGTCTCCTCCAGAAACTGCAAGAATTTATCGGCCAAGGAATCCCAGGAGAATAGGCTCAGCAGCCTTTCTCGGCCCCTTCTCCCCAGCTCCCGAGCTTTTTCCTCATCCCTCAGAATCGTCACAACCCTCTCGGCAAGCTCTTCATAGTTGCCGCTTTCTACCAGAAGCTCAGGGAGCACGTAGGAGGAGGCTTCACCCACGGCCTCAGCCACTACTGGCAGGCCTATGCCTACAAGCTCAGCCAATTTCACCGGGCACTTTGCCCGATTGATTAGGTTATCGCGGCAGGGCCAGATGGCAACCCTCGCTTCTCCCAACAAAGCCAAGGCTTCCTCCCTCTCCCTCCACCCAACAGCCCGGATTTTCCCCCCGATTCCGGCCTGCACGGCTTTGGTTAGGAATTCTTCCTCCTCACCTTTGAAGCCCTTCCCCACTATGATTAGCTCCGCATCCGGCTCCTTTTCCAAAATTTTAGCCCAGATTTTAAGGAGGTCATCAGTGGTGAATTCCACGAACCTGGTGTAGAGAGCTACAGCTTTACGTTGGCCCGGCCCCCAAAAAGGCAAAGGTTCAATTCCGTTGGGAAGGTAGAGGACTTTGGCCTCTGGGAACCCCATGCTCCAGATTATGGACTGAAGCGTCCTGCTGGCCGCTGTCACGGCATCGGCATGGGTTAAAGTCCATCTCTCCTGAACTGGCATAATGGCGCGCCATAGCAATGGATAGGGGTTTCTCTCAGCCCATCCCCCTTTGCCCTCCCAGTCATCGGCATCTACTATCACTGGGACTTTGAAGGGCTTGAGAAGGGCTGCCGCAAGGCCAGTATAGCCAATGGGCTTGAAGAGCCAGATGAGGTCGGGCCGAAAGGCAAGGCAACTTCGGGCAAGGTTTAGGGAGATTAGGAAGTGGCGGATTAGAGGGATGGAGCCGGGGAGGCTCAAGTGATGCACCTTTACACCCCCAATCACCTCCGTTTTGCCTGAATCTTGGGGTGAATCCCAGGGGGGGACGAAGACCTTGGCTTCAACTCCCTTCCTCTTCAGAGCCGAAGCTAAGGGTATTATCCTTGCCCTTACCGTGCCCTTCGCTCTCAGGCCGAAGGGGCCGGCCATTGCCAAACGCATCTTAGTTTTCACCTTGCTCTTCTCTCTATCGCCTTCCTTATCTTTTCAGCTGCAGCTTTTATCTGGTTTGGGTCGCCAGGCCTCGGTATCCATGGAGGTCTTATCCCATCCCCAAAAGTGCGAGGGATTAAGTGTAGGTGGAAGTGGAAGACGCTCTGGAAAGCTGCTGGCTCGTTGGCATTGAGAATGTTGAGGCCATCTGCTCCCATGGCTTCTTTAATCGCCGGGGCAAGCTTCACGGCTACTTTCATTAGGTAAGCCGCCACTTCTTCGTCTAAGTCAAAGATGTTGCGGAAATGGGCTTTGGGGACAAGAAGGGTATGGCCTGGGTTAGCCGGGTTTATGTCCATGAAAGCCATGACCTTCTCATCTTCGTAGACTATTTCCGCTGGGGCTTCTTTTCGGACAATGCGGCAAAATATGCAATCGGTCATCACTCTCCCTCCAGGATTATGTTTGCTTCAGGAAGGAGGAAGCTATCGCCTCCCCCTACTAACAATAACCGTGGGCCATAAGGGGGGAGATAAAGACCCACTTGCAGGCGGTAAAGGCCCGGAGGCAAGTTCTCCGGTATCGTGATAAGGTGGGGGTCAGCTATGTATTCCCCGGGGACCCAAGATGTGGTGGGGATTTGGCCTGCGGCGGGTGGAGAATCCCCGTAAGCCACGTCCTGCCCCTTTTCGTCTACAAGGTGGACGAAAACGGAATAGAACTTATCGGTAGTGCCAATGGGGTGCCAGTAGAGGGTGAGGTGGATTGTCCAGCCTCCCTTCACCTTCAAAGTTCCCCCTGGCTCAGGGCCGACCTTGGCCCCGCTTGAGGCTAAGGCTTCAAGGTCATAGCCTATGAGTTCCGCTAAGGAGCCAAAAGTGGCTTCGGCCTTGAACGCTGGGGAAGGCCTTTCAAAAACGTGCGGCCTGGGATTGACCTTTACCCTGGCTATGAGGATTTGGTCATCGCCTCTTGAGGTCTTGAGACGGGAGCCATCGGCAGGGTTGTAAATCCCGGCCACAAGGTTATACATCCCAGGCTTGAGGGTAGCAGGGATAACCAGGGAATGGACGTCTTTAACCACAAGGCCCTTTTTCCAGAGCGAGGTCGGGTAAATGGGAGGGGATTCGGTCCCAGCCAAAACTTTCCTGTGGTTATCCTGAAGCTGGGCAAAAACCACGTAATTTGAGGTTAAGTCTTCCTTGGCCTGCCAGAAGAGGGAAAGGGTAAGGGCATCTCCGGTGGAAAGGTTGCGGGAATTTAGAGAATACCCCAGGAGGCGAATCTCTCTCCCAAACTCTTCCACTAAGCGGTTGGGAATTTCCAATTTCTCCAGAGCGACTGCAGAGGAAGGTGGGCTAAGGGTTAAAGTCCCCAAGGAAAACTCCGGTTCTGGCTCCGGGGGATACCCATCAAAAGCATCAAGCGTTACATTGGTGTTGCGTTCGTAAACCTTGAGGCGCAACTCGTACCGGCCGGGAGGAGTTCCAGCGGGGATGAGGAGGGCATAGCGGTCCCAAAAAGCTAATGGGAAATTTTGTTGAGCCCACGTCCGGCCGAGGGAATCGGCTAAGCGCAATTGGAGGTTGAGGCCATTTTTAGGGGCTTTCCCCCATTGCAAAGCAACCCTGACTGTTCCAGGGGCAGGGCTGGTCTCCTCATCCACCAGGGCAAATCCGGTAAGCTCCACCTCTTGGCCAAATCGGACCATTGCAGGCTGGAAGGAGAAAGCCCTGGGCGGGGCAAAGAGCAAGAGCCTGGTAGTCCCAAACCATTTGTTCATCCCCAGAAAGGCTTTTGAGGATGCGTAATTTTCTATCTGGCTCTCTAAAATTGCCCCCCTCGCCTGGAAAGCTGGGAACCAGACCTTTCTCCCTTCTCGCCAGAAGCTTTCCAGCTGGCTTATGACTTCATACCCCCATTTAGGCGAGCTTACAAGCACAGGCTTGGGGCAAAGCTCAGGGCAATAGCTAAGAAAGTAACCGATTTGCCAAGGGTAAACGCAAAGGACGACATCATCAGGGGATGAGAGGGCACTTATCACCTTGGCTAAAGGGCGGTAATCGTCCTGGGGATAACGGGGGGTGAAGTAAAAGCTGGCAAGGGAAATGAGCATGAGGGCCAAAGTTGCGTTCAAGGAAAGGTAAGGCTTGAAGGAAGAGATGCCGCAGGCTAAGAGCAAGAGGAAGGGGGGAAGGGAGATGAGGAGGATTCGCTCAAAGTAGACGGGATGGAATGGGTAAAGCAGGTTGACGGCAAAACCTCCCAGCAGAGGGATAAAGAGGTAAAAGGAGAGCAGGTAGAGGGCTTCAGGATTTTTCCTCAAAGCCCATATTCCTGCGGCCATCAGGGCCGAGAGGATAGCCCCGCCAGCCCAGAAAAGGGGTGCAAGCTTAGTAGGCAAATGCCCCATCCCAAACGTTGCCAAATGTCGGGCCAGGAAATAATGCAGGGGGAGTGGGGAATACTGCTCTATGGCCTTTTTGCCCTGCACGTAGAGGAAAAGCCTTTCCCCGGAGTAAACGACCCAAGGCAGGTACAAGGCCAGAGAAACAATCAGGGCCGCTAAGGCCACCTGAGCCTGAGCTTTACCCCTATGCCAATTGCTGAGGACTATGGCCACATGGGCCAGGAGGATGAATGCAGCATAGTATTGGGTGTAAAGGGCCAAGGTGGAAAGGAGGACGTAAACGGGAGCCAATGCCTTTTTACCCCTGAGGATTAAAAGCAAGGCCGCAGTGGAACTAAGCCCCAGCAGGGTAACGAGGCCGTACATCCGGATTTCCTGGGAGTAATAGACGTGGAAAGGGGCGCAAGCCAGAAGCAGCGTAGCCACCTTAGCGATGGCTTCACCTAAGAGCATGCGGGCGAAGAAATAGAAAAGTGGGATAGTGATGGTGCCGACTAACACCGAAAACAGTCTGAGGGGAAAGGGGGAAGGTCCGGCCAGAGCAATCCAGCCCCGGAGGAGGGCGTAGTAGAAGGGTGGGTGGATATCAAGGGAAGTGGCTTCTACCATAGAAGGCAAGCTCATGGAGGCAAAGTAAACGCTGTAGCCTTCATCCCACCACAGGGGCTGGAAATCAAGCCTCAGCATCCTCAAAGCGAAGGCCAGGAAAACTATGAGGATAGCCGTTCCTTTCCCGCTCCTCTCCATCAGGCTCCCTGGGTTAAAGATAATAGAACAAAAACAGGAATTGTGCAAACCCCCATA
>CAYOIS010000095.1:0-7872 GCA_964404055.1 uncultured Anaerolineae bacterium
CTGGCTAAGGCAATGAAAGTTGTTAACCAACTGATCAGTCAGACAACGATTAAGAGGTAAACCCTTTTGCTTGTCTGCGAGAAGCTGGGAGGAGCCATTTTTCTGATTGTTGGAAGAGCCTTTTATCGCTTGCCTAAGTAAGGCTTAAAGCCCAGAGGAGAAGGGATGCCCCCATTAAGGAGAGGGCAATCCAATCCTTACGGCTTAATTTATATTCTTTGTAAAAAGAGCGGCCTTTCCTTCCAAATCCTCTGGATTCCATCGCCATTGCCAGTTCATCGGCCAGGGAAAAGCTACTAACCATAATCGGTATGAAAAGGGCTGGGTAGTGGCGCAAAGCCCGCCACCCTAACTCAAGTGGTATTCCCCGGGAACGCTGGGCATCCATTATCCCCGCTACTTTCTTCTGGATTACCGGGATGAATTCCATGGCAGTGGTGAGGATGAAGGCGAAAACGTAGGGAACCCCCATCTTGACCATAGCTCCAGCCAGGTCCTCAGGCAAAGTTGTCCTGAAGAAGAGAAAGAAAGCGTTACTTAAGGCCAAAAGCCTGATGCTTACAGCCAAGGCTACTTTAAACCCAAAAGCGACTAAGGTTATGAGGGAGGCAACTAAGAGCATAGGGATAAGAAGCCTAAGGGAACGAAGCCAGGCTTGAGCAAGCCCAAGTTTAAGGGCCAAAAATAGAGGGAACAGGGCTAAAATGGCTAATGCCGCAAGGCGCTCTTCCATTATAGCTATTACCGAGAAAGCTAAAGCAATGAGAAGCTTCGTTCTTGGGTCCATTTTTTAGCCTTCAACTTCTCCCAAAGCTTAAGCCATTCCTCAATGCTGAGGGTTTCGGCACGCCTTTCGGGAGAGATGCCGGCTTCTCGCAAGAGTTCCTCCACTTCCTCTGAGGGAAGGTCCAGCCCCCTCCTCAAAGCGTTGCGAAGGGTTTTGCGCTTACCTCCAAAGCCCGCTTTAACCAAGGAGAAGAACCCGGGCTCTTCCTCCTCAGGGATAAGGGGCTTAGGCAATATTTCCAACTTAACCACAGCTGAATCAACCTCCGGGGGTGGGAAGAAGGCGCCAGCAGGAATATAACTTACCAGTTCCGGCCGGGCATAGAGCCTAACGCTTACCGAAAGCAAGCTCATTTCCCCAGGCGAAGCCAATATCCTCTGCGCCACCTCCTTCTGGACCGTCACTACGGCCAAGGAAGGCCTCGGCTTGTTTTCCAGGAAGTGCCGCAACACGGCTGAAGTTATGTAATAAGGCAAGTTACCCACAAGCTTGTAAGGCTTTCCGACACATCCCCCTTGCTCCAGTAAGGCAACGGGAGTAGTTTCCAAGACATCACTTTCTACTATTACCACATTGGGCAAACTGGCGCAAAGTTCCCGCAGAACCTCCACAAGGCGCCGGTCAATTTCCACCGCTATAACCTTACCCACTTTAGAGGCAAGTGGGAGGGTGAGAAAACCTGTGCCAGCTCCAATCTCAATCACCACATCATCAGGCTTAGGGTCAAGGGCTTCCAGGATAACCTTAAGCCCCCTCAGGCTTACCATGAAATGTTGGCCAAGGCTTTTGCGCGGCCTTATCCCTTTCTCTTTGAGTATTTTCCTTGGATCAGGAACTTCCACTGCTCATCGCCTCCTGCGCTCTTGGGGCCAATTGGGGATTATCCAGTTGATTTTCTCCGGCGGAGGGGGAGGAGCCAAAAGGTAAACGTCAACCCATTTGTACCATAGAACCAGGCTATCTTCATCGTAGCAAAGGTCAATGTGACGCCCCTTTATCTTCCCTCCTGTATCTGCAGCGAGGCCAATCCCGTAACCTGGCACATAAACCCAGGTCCCCAAATTTATAACGTTCGGGTCTACAGCAACAATCCCCTTCCTCGCCCTAAGGCCCATGCGAGTTATCCCGTAAAGGGGGTGGTCCTTGGGCTTTCCAGCGGTAGCAGCAGAGTATGAAGTAGCTAACATCCTTATACGCCGCCAATACTTTATCGTCCCCTCAGGAGTTTCCAGCTCCCGGATGACTATCTTGGTCCCGTAAGCAATGACCCTGGTTACGGGCGGTTTCGCTACCCATTGGTCCTCAAGTCGGCGCTCCTTTTCTTCCCCATCCTCGTAAATTATGCGGTAACGCTTGCGGAGTATGCCATCTTTACCTTCTTGCACTAATTGCCATGTGTCCAGCTCCATGGAATTATCGGGCTTCCAAACGGTCTCGTAAGGGATAGACTCTTCCTGGACGAGTATTTCTTCCCTTACCCTTATCACTTTAACCCTAACCCCATCAAAGATAGGACTTCCAGGGTCGGGGATAGTGTAATCACGGCCAACCAACACTATCTTTTCCTGAGCTAATAGTTCCGCGACCGTCTGCGCCATAGTCCTGGTCCTAATAACCCGGCCATCGGATACGATTTCGGCAGCCTTTGAACGGGTTATGTAAACTTTCAAGCCGGAGGAGACAGGGGAATCAAGCTCCGGCCGGACAATGTCTCCCGCATAGAGAACAAGGCCTGCCTTGTGGAGCGCTTCGCCCACCGTCCTAGCCGTGGTGTATAAGGTAACGGGGATGCCATCATCAATCACGGTAAAGGGAACGGCACGCCGGATTAACACTTTGACCGGGATAAAGGTACCAAATCCTTCTAAGCTTGCTTTCAGGCGGGTAACGAGGGGAACGTTAAGCGAAGATTTTTCACCATTGACAAGGATTTCATCTTCCTCCTTAACGGCCACTCCTGCCTTGCTCAATGCTTCCTCCAAAGTGGTGCCTGAAACTTCAACTTTTCTCAAGACTCCATCGGCGTAAATTTCAACTGGGATAGGCCTGCTCACCACCAAAGTAGCCGGATTGCCTGGGATATAAGAGTAAACAGTGTTGGGAGCAAGGCCGAACTCTTGCAAGACGGCCTTCGGCTCCACAGGCAGAACCCGGACCCTCTGAACCCTACCGTCTACTATCAACGTCACTTCATGGGTGCTCAAAAGGCAAAGGGTGAGAAACAAAAATCCAAAGGTAAACCCTATTGAGCTTCTAAGCAGGATGCGTGTGCTCTCACTTCCCATACTGCTTCTGCTTCTCCAGGTGTTCCTCGTAAGTTTTGGAGAAGATGTGGGAACTGCCATCGGCAGAGAAGAAGAACAGATAATCGGTCTGAGCTGGATAGAGCACGGCTTTTATGGATTCAAGGCCGGGACTGCATATCGGGCCAGGGGGAAGGCCAATGTTGAGGTAAGTGTTGTACGGGGATTGGATAGAAGTTGCCTCTTCAATTGTTATGGGCGACCACCAACGGCCGGTGGCTTTATCGTACCCCTTGGCATACTGAACGGTGGGGTCAGCTTGGAGGTACATATTCTTACGGAACCGATTGAGGAAAACCCCGGCGATTAGGGGCTTTTCCTCAGGCAAAACCGCTTCCTTTTCCACAATTGAAGCTAAAATCACCGCCTGGTGAAGGGTAAAGCCAAGCTCACTCGCTCTGGCGCGCATCTCAGGAGTTACTTTGGCTTCAAAATTCCCAAGCATTCGGGTTATAAGGTCCTGTGGTGAAGCTGGAAAGGGAAGCCTGTAAGTATCGGGGAAAAGGTAACCCTCAAGGGTTGCCCCTTCCGGGACTTCTTTCAGGAAATCGTAGCGCTCAACCCATAGGTCCACTTTAGCCCAAGCCAGGAAATCCTTGGCCGACATTATCCCCTGCTCTTCAAGGTAATCGGCTAACTGCTCCATTCGCCATCCTTCAGGGACAGTTATCGTTATCTCTCTGGGCCGGCCATGCTGAAGCACACTGACTATTTCAGGTATGGTCATGTTGGGGCTTAGGGTATAGTCGCCGGCTTCAAGCTTCTGCCCCAGGTTATTGTAGCGGATGTACGCGTAGAAAAGCCTGGCACTGGAGATAATCCCGGCCTCTTCAAGCCTTTCACCTATGGAATAGGGCGATTCTCCTGGGTATACAGTGAAGGGAACTGGAGTGCCTGAAGGGAGAAAGGGCCTCTGGAGCTCATCCTGGTGAAGCCAGAGGTAAAGGCCGTAGTATAGCCCAGCGGGTGAGCTTAGTTTGACCTTGATTTTGCCCGAAGGAGGAGAGGAAATTATGCTTGCGATGGCCACAGCAGGTATTATTGCCACGGTCAACATGGCTAAAAGTGCCACAATGAAAACCAAGAACTTGAAAATCTTCCTCAGCACTTTGAAACCTCCCTCAGGAATATAGCCCCAGCTACCGCCATAACTATAGCCGAGGCGGCATAAACCGAACTATATCCATACCCCTGGGCCAAGTAGCCCAAGAGCAAGGACCCAAGGCCTATCCCCAGGTCAAATCCGGTATAATTGAAGCCCAAAGCCTCCCCTCGTGCCAGTGGAAAAACCCTATCTATGATGAGGGCATCAATAGTTGGCCGCAGCGCACCGTATCCAAACCCATAAATCAAGGCTGAAAGGACCAAGAGCCAGCGCGTTCGGCTCAAAGGGATAAAGCCCATAGCCAGGATTACCAATCCGGCCGCAGGTATTGCTACTCTGCCTCGTCCCAATTTATCGGATAGCCTACCTCCGAAAATCAGCGTGGGTACAAGTGTTAAGGAAAACAAGGAGTAGAAGAAGCCAGCTGGTCCGATGGCTCTTTCGGCTAAGAACACGGGCAGGAAGGTGATAACGGAGCCATAGGAAACACCGATTGCCATTGTTAGGATGACGGGGACAAAGATTTGTGCCAGGGAGAGAGAGTTATGGCTCCGGCCTGACCGTTTGAGGGTTTCAGGCAAGGAGAGGGACAAGATAACGGCTAAAGCCCCGAACCCAGCCCCGCTTAGGAAAAGCCTTGAGAAATTGCCCCCACAAGCCAGGAAATCCCCCAAGAGTGGGGCAAAGAGGAGAGAGACGGGAGCAGCAATCCCTCCAAGCCCCATTATCTCCCCCCTCTTTTCAGGCGGGGCAATATCAGAAAGGAAAGCGGCAAAAGCCGTGGTAAAGAAAGCGATTCCGGTCCCATGGAAAGCCCGTAGAATGAAGAGGCTTTTTAGGTCCTTAATCAAGCAATAAAGGAGCATGCTTAGGGCGAAAACAAAGGAGCCAAATATAAGGCCTGTTTTCCTACCTACCCGGTCGCAAACCCAGCCAGCAATTGGGCGAAATATGACAGCGGCTAAAGCGAAGGTCCCCTGCAGTGCTCCTATGGCTGCTGCTTTCCCCCCCAAGCTCGTGACAAATAGGGGGAAGACCGAAAACAAGCTCTGGAAGCTGAAGAAGAAAAAAAAGTTTGCAGCTAAGGCTACGAACAAAGGCCAGGGGTAAGCCAATTCCTTCAATCCTCCTCAACTTTAAGGACTGCTAAAAATGCCTCTTGAGGGACCTGGACCCGGCCTATTTGCTTCAAGCGCTTCTTCCCCTCCTTCTGGCGCTCCAAGAGCTTACGCTTGCGTGTCACATCGCCACCGTAGCACTTAGCCAAAACGTTCTTCTTGAGAGCGGGGATATCAGCCCTGGCCACCACCCTCTTCCCGATGGCCGCCTGAATGGCCACAGGGAAAAGCTGGCGTGGTATGACTTCCTTCAGCTTCTCTACCAAAACTTTCCCACGCCTATAAGCATCATCTCGGTGCACTATGATTGAGAGGGCATCCACGGGCTGGCCGTGCACTAGAACGCTGAGCTTGACTAAGTTATCGGGCCGGTACTCCAAGAAGGAATAATCAAGGGAAGCATAACCCCTTGATACTGATTTAAGGCGATCGTAAAAATCAGTTATCATCTCCGCCAGAGGCATCTCGTAAAGGAGCATCACCCTCCTTGGGTCCAGGTAATCCATCCTCACGAACTTCCCACGTCTCTTGCTGACCAATTCCATGATTGGGCCTATGTATTCGGAGGGGGTAAAAATCTGGACCCTCATCCAAGGCTCGCGGATTTCTTCAATCTCCGATTCTGGAGGGAAGCGGGCAGGGTTATCTACCCGGATAACCTCCCCATTGCGCTTTACCACTTCGTACTCCACGTTAGGGGCTGTAGCCACTAAATCTAAGCCAAACTCCCTCTCCAGCCTTTCCTGGACTATTTCCATATGGAATAGGCCAAGGAAGCCGCAACGGAAACCAGGCCCCAAAGCTGCTGAATCCTCAGGCTCAAAGAAGAGTGCCGAATCATTGAGTTGGAGTTTTTCCAAAGCCTCTCTAAGAAGCCCAAAATCCTCCCCTTCGGTTGGATAGAAGCCGGCAAAGACCATGGGCTTGGGCTTCTTATAGCCAGGGAGGGGTTTCTCAGCGGGGTTGCGAGCCCATGTTATAGTATCCCCAACAGAGCATTCCCTTACGCTTTTGAGTCCTGTAGCCACATACCCTACTTCTCCGGCCACCAACTTCTCGGCCGGAGTCAGCCAAGGAGAAAAGTAGCCTATTTCCATAGGCTCAAACTTAACCCCTGAAGACATGAGCATGAGAGGTGTTTGCGGGGTTATTTCGCCATCTACTACCCTCACGTAGGCAATAACTCCCTTGTAGGAATCGTAATGGGAGTCAAAAATTAGGGCCCTGAGTGGCTGGCGCAGATAGCCTTTCGGGGGAGGTATTTTCCTAACCACTGCTTCCAGCACTTCTCTGACGTTTATACCCTCCTTGGCCGAAACCATTATTGCTTCCTCAGCGGGTATCCCCAAGAGGTCCTCCAGCTCTTGAGCCACTTCTTCCGGTCTGGCATTAGGTAAGTCAATTTTATTGATGACAGGGATTATGGTTAAGTCATGCTCCAGAGCCATGTAAAGGTTGGCAACCGTTTGAGCCTCTATGCCTTGGGAAGCATCTACCACTAAGATAGCCCCTTCGCAAGCGGCCAAAGCTCTGCTAACTTCGTAGGAAAAATCCACATGCCCCGGGGTATCAATCAAATTGAGCACGTATTCCTCGCCATCGGAAGCCTTGTAAACCATCCTCACGGCCGATGCCTTTATAGTCACGCCTTTTTCCCGCTCAATATCCATCTGGTCCAGGAATTGCTCCCGCATTTGGCGTGGTTCAACCGTCCCTGTTATCTCCAGGAAACGGTCCGCCAGCGTTGATTTTCCATGGTCTATGTGCGCTATTATGCAGAAATTACGGATTTTCCTCGGGTCCATGGCTATTGCCCCCAAAGCGTATTATACCAAGATCAAAAAAACGGACAAGCCAGGCATCACCGAGATGCCCAGCCTGTCCGTTTCAGCGCTTCCTTTTGGGGGCAATAGCGTTATAGTAACTTAGAACTTGCGGAAATTATCGCGTGGCGCTCCACATATGGGGCAACGCTCCGGCGCTTCCCCTTCCACTGTCCAGCCGCAGACTTCGCAAATGTATATGTCACCAATAGTGGCATCTTGGCCACTCAAAACTGCCTGGCGAGCTTTCTCATACATCCCGGCATGGACTTTCTCCGCTTCTAAAGCCCAAGAGGTGGACCTAACGGCGTTTTTCTCTTCTTGGAGTTCAGCGACAGCGCGGAAAGCTGGGTACATTTCTTCTACCTCGTAAGTCTCGCCCCCAATGGCCGCGGCCAGGTTATCTGCAGTCTGCCCAATCCCTCCCAAAACTTTTAGATGATTGGTGGCATGGACCTGCTCAGCGAAAGCGATAGCACGGAAGAGGCGAGCTACATTGGGGAATTTCTCTTTCTCCGCTTGTTCTGCAAATATGAGGTATTTCATGTGGGCTTGGCTTTCACCAGCAAAGGCGCTTTCCAGATTGGCTTTGGTCATCTTCCGCATAGCACACCTCCGAAATTGAAATTTTTAAAGTCATTAACATTATAGCAAACCTTATCCTTATCGTCAAGATTTGCCCCAATTACTCACCCCCATTGACATGGGCCAGGCTCGGTGCTATAATGGGAATTGG
>CAYOIS010000096.1:0-7734 GCA_964404055.1 uncultured Anaerolineae bacterium
TCCGCAGTTTGATGAGGGTCGACGAAGGCCAACCTCTGGCCCAAAAGGCTGATTTCAATCAGCATTAACGTTTGAGGTATAATTGTTGAGCGAGGAGGAAGGATGGAGCTATTAAAGGAATTTTTGGAGGAAATTGAGGGCCTAAGTGAGGAAGTCCGTGAGCTCCGGGAAAAGCTGGAAGAAGTGCGGAGCCTAAAGCCTTCAGAACTTAAGAAGAGCCTGGCTGGCCTTTCGGAAATCGGCTGGAAAGTTAAAATCTTGGAGGGAACTACCGAGCGTTTGCTGTCATTGGCTCAAGAGCTTAAGTCCTCATTCCTTTTACAGCTTCGCTCCCTTTTGAACCTCCTTTATCCTACTCATGAAGCCTCCATTCCCAAGCGCGCGGCGGAGGCGTTCCAGAAAACTTTGGGTGCTGAAGCTGTTTACGCCTTTTTCCCAGAAGCAGAACCTTTAAAGTTCAGACCGGAGCAATGGCTTGGGGAAGCGGAACTGGAGGAAGTCTCGGAAGAAGTGGCTAAGGCTCTCAGGGAATTTAAGCCAGTCCTCGTTTCTAAGGGCTTCATAGTACCCATAAGAAGCCTGAAAGGCCCCAAGGGTTTGCTCTACATCGTGACCGAGAACCGAGGGCATGAGGAATTAGCCTTTGCCGAGGCATTAGCTTCCCTTGTCGGAATAGGCATGGAGATTAAAGAGATGGCTGAAGAGTTAGACAAGGCCTTCTACGAATTGGCCAGGCTCCAGGCTATAAAGGAGCAAGAGGAGTTAGAAAAGGATTACATAAGGGCCCTTTTCAGCCGTTTTGTCTCCCCTCAAATTGTGGAAAAGCTCGCCTCCGACCCCTCAATCTTGAGGTTGGGAGGGGTCAGGCAGGAGATAACCATCCTCTTCGCTGATATCCGAGGGTTCACAGCTCTGAGTGAAAAACTCCCACCGGAAGAGCTGGTGAAAACTTTGAATCAATACCTTTCCGTAGCTGCCGATGCCATCTTGGAGGAAGAGGGAACGCTGGACAAATTCCTTGGGGATGCCGTCATGGCCTTTTTCAATGCCCCGTTCCCTCAGAAAGAGCATGTCCTCAGAGGGGCCAGAGCAGCCCTTAAGATTAAAAGCCGGCTGGAGGAGCTCCATTCCCGAAATGCCCTCCCTCTCAAACTCTACTTCGGCATAGGCTTAAACGTGGGGGAGGCAGTAATCGGTAACATAGGGACATCAATGCAGATGAATTATACCGCTATTGGGGATTGCGTAAACGTGGCTAAGCGCTTACAGGAGATAGCCAAGCCCGGCCAAATACTTATAAGCTCCGCCGTTTACGAAAGGATAAAGGAGAAGGCTTTTGTCCGTACTTTGCCCCCTACCTCAATCCCCGGCAAATCATCGCGAGAGCACATCTATGAACTTTTGGGCCTTTTGGAGTGAGGGATGATTTTCAAAACTCGACCTGAAGATTTTCTGGTGCGGGAAATCCTCAAAATTTCCCCTCAGCCTTTTGGCCCCTACGCCCTATACCAAGTCACCAAAAGGAACATTTCCACCTTACAAGCCCACGTTCGGCTGGCTTCGGCCTTAAGAGTTAAGCCATCGGCCATCGTTTTCCCCGGATTGAAAGATAAGAAAGCTGTGGCTATTCAGTACGCTTCCCTCAAAGGGAGGGGACCGGAGGAAGTTAAAGGGCCGGGATTTTCGGCTAAGCTGGCCGGATTCTTCCACCGCCACCTAAGCCCCTCGGACATCCAGGCCAATGAGTTCACCCTAACCATCAGGCTCATACCGCAAGGCTTAAACTCAGCCTTAGAGAAAGCCCTCTCTGAAGTTCAACATAGCGGCCTTCCAAATTACTTTGACCGCCAGCGTTTTATTTCCATCGGCCCTGATGGGCAGTTCCCAGGTAAAAGGATACTCCTGCGGGATGCGGAAGGGGCTTTCAAAATGTACCTTACAACCCCTCTCCCCCTGGACCCGCCATCGCATCGGGCGTTCAAAGAGAAGGCCCGAACGTTATGGGGCCAGTGGGAATTGCTCCTCAAAGAAGCCCCTTCCCCTTCCAACTACCGCAGCGTCCTCACTTATCTAAAGGACCATCCCACAGGTTTCCGAAAGGCCTTGAATTTGGTAACACCCAGGGTTTTAACCCTCTTCCTCTCCTCCTACCAGAGCTGGCTCTGGAACAAGCTGGCCGGCAGGTTCTTGAGGGAAAGGCTTGAGAGCCAAGGTGTGCCGTTTTCTCTGCTGGAAATTGCTAGGGAGAAATTGCCCTTTTATGCCTTCCTCCCCGAAAGTTTGAAAGAAGAGCTTACGGAAAGAACTTTGCCCTTCTTCCACCACAGGGCAGTCTTTGAAGAGCCTGAGCTTCTGCGCCTAGCTCAGGAAATTCTGAGGGAGGAAGGACTTGAGCTGCGCGATTTCAAAGCGCGCATCTTAAACAAAGCTTATCTGAGTCGGGGGGAGAGGAGGCTTCTCCTTTTCCCTTCCCTCTCCGCTTACTCCGTGGGGGATGATGAAATCAATCCAGGCTTTCTCAAATTGGAGCTTAAGATGCTCCTTCCGCCTGGCTCTTATGCCACCCTGGTAGTTAAAGCTATAGCCCTCAAAGTGCTGGACTAATACTGGATTAGGGCATGGATTGGGTATTTAGCGAGCTTCTCCCTGCCTTTAAGGTAAGTAAGGTCAATGAGGAGGGCGATTCCGGCCACTTCGCCGCCGAGCTTCTCTACCAGCTTGGCCGTAGCTTCCAACGTCCCTCCCGTGGCTAAGACGTCGTCAAAAAGGAGGACCTTTTGCCCAGGCTTTATAGCATCTTTGTGGATTTCCACCGCGTCGGTTCCGTATTCCAGGGCATATTCTTGCCGGACTGTTTCGGCGGGGAGCTTGCCAGGCTTCCTGGCTGGGACAAATCCCGCACCGAGCTTGTAGGCCAAGGCCCCTCCGAATATAAAACCGCGGGCTTCTACGCTCACTACCAACTCTATCCCTTTGTCCATGAACGGTTCAGCCAGGCGGTCAACTGCCTCCCGGAAAGCTTCCGGAACCTTGAGGAGCGTAGTTATGTCCCTGAAGAGTACTCCTGGCTTAGGCCAATCCGGAATATTCCGAATGTATTGGGCAAGGTCCATCTCCCCCCTCCTCAATAGGTTTTGAAGACAGAATTAATTTTAACAAAGGAGGGAGAAATTGGCAACTAAATCCTTCGGTAAAGCCTTGCTTTTAGCGCTAATCCTGGCTTTTGTTCCAGGGTGCGCTTTGCATAAGCCCCCGGTCTCTCCAACTATGCCAATACCTTCACCAACACCTATCCTATCCATTACCCCTCGTCCCCGCCCGCCGCAGGAGGTGACCCTAACTTTTTGGCTTCCTGATGAGCTTTTCCTTGAAGGAAAGCCTGGGAAAGAGCAGTTAGAGGCGGAAATCAGAGCCTTTGAGCTGGCCCACCCCCAAGTTAAAGTCAAAGTTTACACTAAAAAAGCCAGTGGCAAGGGGGGAATATTGCACCTTCTTCGCTCCGCTTACGAGGTGGCCCCCTCAGTCTTGCCTGATCTTGTGGTAATGGACGCGGTGGAGGCTGCGGGAATTGAAGAAAGCCTGTTCCAGCCTTTGGACTTAATCCCTGAGGGCCTTTTCCCCTTTGCCGCAAGACCAAGGGCTATCCAGCTCGCGGCCAACCTTGACCACTTGGTCTACAATACCGGGATAATCACTTCCCCTCCCTCAAGCTTCTGGGGGATTTTGGATAGCGGTGTAAATTTGCTCCTCTTCCCCTCAGGGGAGACGATAGCTATCCAATACCTTGCCTTAGGCGGAAGCTTTGCGGACGAGCAAGGCGCGCCGGCCTTGAACGAAGAAGCGCTGGCGAAGGTTTTAAGACTATGGGATGAAGGGCTAAGGGTTGGGGCTATTTCCCCTCTTTCGCTTGAAGTGAAGGGCCAGGGGGAAGTTTGGAAGCTATACATTTCAGGGAAAGTCGCTATGGCTGGGGCGAGGGCTTCCGATTTCTTGGCCTCAAGGGCAAAACTCCGCCAGACTGCTTTTGCCCCTTTGCCATCTGCGGCTCCAATAGCCTGGGGGTGGGTAGTAGGGGTTATAACCCAGGAGCCGAGCAAGAAGGAAGCAGCCGAGGAGCTAATAAAACATCTCCTTTCCCCTGAACGTAACCGGGACTGGGCTTTGGCTGCAAACTTATTACCTGTACACCGAGAAGCTTACAGCGGTGTAGAAGACCCTTACCTCATCTTTCTGGCTGGCCTTCTGGAATCGGCCAAGCCTGCCCCTCCCCCCTCGCTACTCAAACCTTTGGATGAAGCCCTCCGGAGCGTTTTAGAAAGCAAAGCTACTCCTGAAGAAGCAGCCCACAAAGCAACCGAAAGCTTCCGCTAAAGCCCACAGGGGTAAAAGGAGACAAGGCCCCTGTGCTCATTGCGCAATTTCGCAACCTGTTTTATCATTTCTACAAACATAAGCTTGAGGAGAAAAAGCTATGGAGGAGATTTTCCCCAAAATCCAGGAGCTTATGCCTCCAGGAACCCGCTGGGCCCTCTTCAACCAGAGAGGGGAGAAAATCCATTCCGAGCTTGCCCCCGAAATAGAAGAACTGGCCTCTAAATTGGTAAGAGCCGGAGCCGAGGTCTGGGACATAGGGGATTACCAGGTCAAGGGCTTAGAAGGCGGTAGGAAGATATTGGCCTTCAAAGTCTCCCGCAATTGCATCTTAGTGATGGATAGCCTTGAGAAAGAAGGGATTCTTCTCCTCGCTGCCAGGCAAGCTCAGAAAATCTGCCCTGAACTCCCCGAAGCCCTGCCAAAAGTGGAAGAGCCCCTCCCCCCACCGGACGTCTTCTTTGAACTTGCTATCCACTACCGAAGCCCGGAAGATGCCCTCAAGGATGTAGGCCCTTCCCCCAAGGCCAGGGCTTTAGTCCTGAGCCTAACAAGACCACAGAACTTTTCCCAGATAACCGAGGCCCTTAGGAAAGCTTGGATGGACATAACCCAAGAAGAAGTAGCTTCGCTCATAAGAGAACTGGAAACAAAAGGGGTCATAAGGAGGAGGCCACGCCGCTCCTTGGCGCCTTTTGAAGAAATCTGAGCACGGAGGGAGCCGATGAAAGTCGTCACTGCTGAAGAGATGGCTTCCCTGGAAAAGGAGGCAGTAGCCAGAGGGATAACCGTAGCCAGGATGATGGAGAAAGCTGGCCACGCCGTGGCGAGGGTTATCCTGGCCCTTAAGCCCATACCCAAAGCCGTTTTGGTCCTGGTAGGGCCTGGGAACAATGGAGGAGATGGCCTCGTTGCCGCCTACTACCTCCTTAAGGCCGGAGCAAAGGTAACAGTTTACCTTTGGAAGAGGAAAGCCGAAGGCGACCCACTTTTAGAAAGAGTTGTGGCCGAGGGCGGGATAGTTGTATCAGCCCAGGAGGACCAAGACCTTGAAAAACTCAATGGCCTTTTAAAAGAAGCGGAGCTTGTGGTAGATTCCCTGCTGGGCACGGGCTTCCGTCCCCCGGTTAAAGGCGACTTAAAAGCAATTCTACAAGCCCTCGCTCAAGAGAGGGAAAGGCGCTTAAATTCCTCCAGGAAGGCCTCTATCCGCTCAGTCAAAGCCCTTGAGCCGCCCTCTAAACCCCGCCCCTTCATCTTAGCGGTGGATATCCCTACAGGGGTAAGCGGAACTACAGGGGAAGCTGATCCTGCCACTGTCCCGGCTGACATAACTGTAACCTTTGGCTTCCCCAAGCGAGGGCATTTCCTCTTCCCCGGCGCTGAGCTAACTGGCGAGCTATTGGTCGCCGACATTGATATTCCAGAGGAGCTGGCCTCTGGAGTGGCCGTTGAGCTTGTCACGCCGGAGCTGGTCAAGAGATGGCTTCCTCCCAGGCCCAAAGGAAGCCACAAGGGTACCTTTGGCAAAGTCTTGGTCATAGCCGGCTCCACTAACTACACGGGTGCACCATGCCTTGCCGGCATGGCTGCCTTGAGGGTAGGAGCTGGTCTTGTGACCATGGCCGTGCCAAGTTCCGTTTATCCCATCATTGCCTCCAAACTTATTGAACCCACCTTCCTCCTCTTGCCCTGCGAAATCGGCTCCATAATCCCTGATGCGCTGGAAATCCTCTCCGAAAACTGGCCTTCCTACCAAGTAATCCTCTTGGGCCCTGGCCTCGGAAGGGACAAGCAGACGGTTCAATTCGTCCATCAGCTGGTCAAAGGGAAATGGGAAAAGGGGAAGATAGGGTTTGTCGGAGGCCAGGGGGTGCTGCTCCCTCCTCTTCCTCCCATGGTCATAGATGCCGATGGTCTCAATGCCCTTGCTGAGCTTCCATGCTGGTGGAAGGAGCTTAAAGGGGTAAACGTCCTTACCCCTCACCCTGGCGAAATGTCAAGGCTCTCCGGAATCCCGGCCGAGGAGATAAACCAGCGTCGCCCTGAAATCGCCTTGGAGAAAGCAAAGGAGTGGGGTCAAGTTGTAGTCCTCAAAGGTGCTTATACCTGTGTAGCTTCCCCTGAGGGTATGGTTTACATAAACCCATTTGCCAACCCGGCCATGGCTACTGCTGGAAGCGGTGATGTTTTGGCTGGGGCTATAGCCGGATTTATGGCTCAAGGGCTTGACCCCCTCAAAGCGGCAGTAGTAGGGGCTTACATCCACTCCCTCGCCGGAGAAATGGTTAGGGAAGAAAAGGGCGAGGCTGGTCCGGTGGCTGGTGACCTTTTGGATAAATTACCGCTGGCTATAAGAAAACTCAAAGGAGGGGTGGCGTGAAGGTAACCTGCGTTGTGGACGATTCGGCTCTGCCCGGCTCAAGGCTTCTTAGCCAACATGGCCTTTCTTTCCTAATTGAAAACTATGAACGTTACGTCCTTTTTGACACTGGCGCAAGTGGGAAAGTAATCCTCCACAACCTGGCCCGCCTCGGGGTTGAGCCTGAAAGCCTCTCGGCCATAGTGCTAAGCCATGCCCACACCGACCATACCGGTGGGTTGGCTGCCATATTGGAGCGTTCCCCTGATATACCCGTCTATGCTCACCCCGATATATTCATCCCCCGCTTCTCTTTGCGGGAGGAGAGGCTTAAGGATGTAAGTTTCCCATTAAGCTGGGCCACGGTCATGCTCAAGATTAGGATGAACTTGAGCAAGGAGCCTCTGGAAGTTAGCTCTGGGGTATGGACTTCTGGGGATATAAACCCGCGGCCGGAGCCAGAAGGGCGCAGCGACCGCCACTTTGCACGCGTGGAGGGTCGCCTCGTGCCCGACCCCTACCGCGACGATATGGCATTGGTGTTGGATTTGGGGGATAGACTGGCCGTAGTTTGCGGTTGCTGCCACGCGGGCATCCTCAATACACTGAGGATGGTAAGGGAAAAGTTCAGCAAGCCGATAGAAGCCGTTTTCGGGGGATTGCACCTGGTAGACGCCGATGAAGCTACCATAATTCGGGTTGGTGAGGTTCTGAAGAGGTGGGGAATTTCCAAGCTTTACGGGAACCACTGCACTGGGAACAAAGCCTTAGGCCTTCTGAAAGAAATCTTAGGGGAAAGTGTGGAACCATTCCCTGCTGGCTCTTCTGTGACTCTTTGACAGCCTGGGTCTCAATTTCATCGGGCGTCTTCCCTTGGCTGCCCATGCCCACTTGCCCCCGAGTGGGACCCAAAACCTTGGCGAACCCTTAGCAAGCGAGGGTGGGCAAAAACTTGGGGGTATCCCACCACAAAACTAAAATTAGGGGCTAATAGCCAACTC
>CAYOIS010000097.1:0-7698 GCA_964404055.1 uncultured Anaerolineae bacterium
GACGGTGAAGGTGCTTCCGGTCACTTCGTCAACGGTAAGGGTGCCAGCCCTGGCCCCTTCAGCGAGCCTGCGGGTTTCGGCAGCTATTTCTCTAAGGGACTTTTTATCGGCATCCCTGACCACCGGAACTATGAGCCCTCCCTCCAGAGCCACCGCTACTCCTATGTGAACTTCGTCCAAGAGGTGGATTTCATCCCCTATCAGGGTGGAATTAAGGAGAGGGTGTTTCTTGAGGGCAATAGCGGCCGCTTTGACCACCATATCGGTGTAGGTCAAATCAAATTCTCCCTTAAGCTGTTCCCTCATCCGGACCAGTTCCGTGGCGTCAATTTCAGTGGTGATGGTGACCTGGGCCATGGTCTGGAGGCTTTGGGTCATCCTCTCGGCTATGGCCTGGCGCATACCGATGAATGGAATAACTTTGGCTGGGGGTCGTGGGGGTGGCGGAGGTGCTTTGCGGGCTTCCACAAAGGCCATAACATCTTTCTCGGTAATGCGGCCTCCAGGGCCAGTCCCCTTTATCTGGGAGAGGTCAACGCCATGCTCCTTGGCCAGCCTTTTGGCCGCTGGAGTGGCCAGGATTTCCTTAGGAGCAGGGGCTTCGGCAGGCACTTCAGCTACAGGAGGAGCAGCTGGCACTTTCTCCAGTTCCGGTATGACCTCTCCTGGCTCGGCTATGTAGGCGATGACTTCTCCTACGGCTTTGACCTCTTTTTCCGCCGCAGCGTGCCTAAGGATGCCTGAGGCCGGGGCTTCAACTTCGTAGGTAATCTTCTTGCTCATGACTACGGCAATGCGTTCCCCTTTTTCCACCTTAGCCCCATCGGGCTTGAGCCATTTGACCACCGTCCCTTCAGTCATGGCCATCCCAAGCTTGGGCATTATTACCTTTACTGCCATTTCATCCCTCCTTCTCCATGTTTACCAGGACTGTAACGGCCGCATTGGCTACCAAGATTTCATCGGATTTGTCCCCCAGTTCTGGCTGGTATATCCCTCTGGCAATCATCCCCCCCTCTACCACCTCCAGCCTTTTCCGGCCGAAGGGGATAACTTCTAAGACTTCTTCAGCTCTCACCTTCTCAGGGTAAGGGCAAGCTACCAAGACCTCAACCTCTATTTGGTTCAGGTCCTTAAGGCCGATTATTTCCACGAGGCCGCACAAGCAGCTTCTGGATATAGCATCGGCCACGGCCCTGCGAGCAGCTTTGGTGGGATCTTGGCCGTGCTGGTCAATCCCCTGGCCTATTTCCACGATGAATTTCTTCAGGCTCATACTTCCCTTCCCGTGAAGAAACCTTTCCTGGCTGCTTCTTCCAAAGCCTTGGGTATGTCTACGACTCTTGGGCCGTTCCCAGTGAGGCGGACTTTGAAGACGGAATTGCGCCCTACTTCCACTTCCCTCTCTCCATCCAAGGCCAAGATTGAGGGCTTCCAGTGGATTTCCACTGCATCCCCTATGCCAATTAAGAAGCAACTTTCTACTTGGACTTCCTCTATCAAGCCTGGAGCAATAGGAGCAAGCACCTTTCGGCCTGGCCCTATTTTTATGTAAACCCCATGCCCTTCATCCAAGGCATTGGGGTAAAGGCAGCCTCCTACAGAGGATAGGCCTATGTTCCCAGGAGAAGCCCTGGCCAAAATTATCTCCCGAACTTTGGACATATCCCATATGGCCTTGGCGGCGATGAAAACATCATCGTAAACCACGACATCAACAAGGGCTATGTCTACAAGCTCTCCTCTTTCCCCTTCTATTTCCAACCTTTTAGTGGGCCGAGCGACTTTCTCTACTTCAACAGCTCCGACTGCTATAACTCCGGCTGCCAATCCAGCTATTGTCCCTTCAACCATGAAAGGGAAGACATTGTTAGTCCCTGTGGAGATGGGGACAAGTGGCACATCCCCGCAGGCCTTTGCCACGGCTCTATTGGTGCCATCTCCTCCCAAGGTGACTATGCATTTTGCTCCGGCCTCGGCTAAGAGGGAAGCCGCCAGGGTGGAATCCCTCTGGTCAGCATATATGGGCATGTCCAGTGGGCAAACTTCCATGGAAAGCTTTACCGCACTCAGGGCCTTAGGCACGATCCCGAAGTAATCAGGCATGTAAAGGACTTTCTCCACCCCGACGGCTTCCAAGCCTAAAAGGACCCTCCGAACAATGTTCACTTTCTCTTGGTTATCAAAGACGGAGCCATGAGCCACAAGCCTTCTTATGTCTTTACCCGAAGCTGGGTTAGCAATGATTCCTACGGTCTTGTCAAGCAAAGCTCCTCCTTAAAATCCATATTGTTCTCGGACAACTTCGGCCAGGCCAATGGCCGCAAGCTTGCTTTCTGGAACTAACATTGTTACGGTCACCACCCCTGGTAGTCTCCCTATCTCCACTGCGCCGGAGATGGTAACCCTGTTCATAACCTCCTCTTTGGACATGCCAAAGAGTTTAGCCAATCGGTTGATAGCGTTATCGGTTGCTTCGTTGAGGTTCGGTCCAGAACCCACCATTTGAATGGGAAGTGCTTCTTCCACTTCCTTCTGGCCGAACTTTTCTGCTAACTCCATTATAAACCTTTTTTCTGCAGAGCTAAAAGGACGGGCCAAGGGTGGAAGGTCTTCCACGGGCGGAAGCAGTATCGGGCCTTCATTGCCAAGTCCTTTGATGACCTTCACCTCAAGGGTCACCTCGGCCGAGACGTCCGTGGTATGGCCAGCAAGTTCCCCATCTCCCTGCATAGCATGGACATCGCCAAGGTATATCCCACCCCCAGGGACTTTCACCGGGCATATTAGGATAGCCCCTTCCCGAACTGAATCTATGTCCATGTGGCCATCGGTTCTTATGTCTTCCAGCTCTTCCTTGGTTAGGCTATACTGGTGCGGAGCTCCCACCAAAAGCTGGCCGAAATCCCCAGCATTGTGGGAATCAGGTATGTCCTTCTTAGGAGTGGTTCCGATGTTTCCTATGAAGGGGCGTATTCGGGTTGCAACCCCAGGCATGTGGGCGGGGTAGAAAGCTACGATTGGGTGTTGAGCCGAGTTCTTGGGCAAGGCCATCACTTTGGCTGCTTCTTTGGCCAGTGATTCGGCAATTTCAGGGCTTACGGTTAAAGCCACGCCCTTTTCTTGGTCTAAGACTATGGTGTATCCATGCACGACCCTGAAGGGGCTCACTTCGGCCCCACAATTTGCGCATCTGACAGCTTCTTGGCCTATGCCTTCAAGGCGCGTAGGCGGGTTTTCCGTCCCACAGTTAGGGCAATACCTGGCCACAAATGGATCACCTTTGTATCGCCCCTCTACTATGCTCATAACTCCCGAAGATGTAGCCAGGGAGGTAACTTTTATCCCTTTAATCCGGATGAGGATGGCATCCCCTGGCTCCGCTCCCTCTACGGCTACAGGGGTTGTAACTTCATGCCCGCCTTTGAAGGAAGGGGTAATCATGGGACCCCAGCAGCCGGGAGCAGTTTCAGCTATTATTGTGCCACCATCAGCTACTGGGCCTACCATTGGGATGCTTGGGCCTATGAGGCCACCTGTAAAAGTGTTCACATGAACGGTTTTCTGCGCTGCCATCTCTTGCCTCCAAAAAATTTACAGGGGGCTTCCCCCTTTTGGGGAAGCCCCGTAGACTTCTTAGCCCACCAGTTCCCTCACAGCCTGCGCTATCCGGTCAGCTGAAGGGATGACGAAGTCTTCCAGAGTATTGGAGTAAGGGATGGGCACGTCAGGGACAGCCACGCGTTTAGGTGGTGCATCCAAGTATTCCAAGGCGTTTTCGGCCACGATGGCCACTATCTCCCCGCTCATCCCATAGCTGAGGTAATCCTCGTCCACTACCAGAAGGCGATGGGTCTTCTTGACGGAGTTGATGATGGCTTCTTTGTCCAGGGGCACGAGAGTGCGCAGGTCTATCACCTCAACGCTTATGCCTTCCTTCTCCAGCTTCTGAGCGGCCTCCAAAGCCCTGTGGACCATCATGGCTACAGCCACAATGGTTACATCCTTCCCCTCGCGCTTGATGTCGGCCACTCCGAAGGGGATAGTGTAGGGTTCTTCGGGAACGGGTGCCCAGGTGGCTTCTATGATTGTCATCCAAGGTAGGCCCATCAAGCCTTTGTGGAAGAAGTACATGACTGGGTTGTCATCGCGGATGGCTTGTATCATCAGGCCTTTGGCGTCATAGGGGGTGGATGGTATCACAATCTTGAGGCCGGGGAGGTGAGCAAATAGGCCGTAAAGGCACTGGGAGTGCTGGGCAGCATCGTTGTAACCGCCACCTATTGCGGTCATGAGCACTACTGGGACCTTGAGCTGCCCTCCAGACATGTACTGGATTTTGGACATGTGGTTTAGGATTTGGTCAAAGCAAGCGCCGGTAAAGTCTACGAACATAACTTCCACAATTGGTCGCATCCCTTCCAGGGCAGCTCCTACAGCGGCTCCAACAAATCCCATCTCCGAGATGGGGGTATCTCTCACCCTTTCATCACCGAACTTCTTCCAAAGTCCCGTTGTAGCGCCGAAAATACCCCCATAGAACCCCACATCTTCTCCCATCACGAAGACGCGGGGGTCTCGCTCCATCTCCTGGGCTATGGCCTCGGCGATGGCTTCGTACATGGAAATTATACGCTCGCCCATTTCTATCCCTCCTTTTTAAAGGAAAACGTGCTTGAGGGCCTCTTCCGGCTCAGGCCAAGGGCTCTCGCGGGCAAATTTCTCTGCCTCATCTACAAGGGCTTTTACTTCTGCTTCAATTTTTGCCGCTTCTTCCTCGGTGAGGATGCCTTCTTTTATAAGCTTAGCTCTGAAGTTGGGGATAGGGTCTTTCTTGCGCCATTCTTCTTCCTCACCCTCAGGCTTGTAGAGCTGGGGGTCGCCCTCAAAGTGGCCCTTGTAGCGGTAGCAGAGGCACTCAATGAGGGAAGGACCCTCTCCCCTCCTGGCCCGGGCGATAGCTTCGCCGGCTGCCTCATAAACGGCCATCACGTCCATCCCGTCTACCAAAACCCCCGGCATTCCATAAGCAGCAGCACGCTCAGCATTGGATTTTACCGCAGTGGACTTGCTCTTTGGAACGGAAATGGCATAGAGGTTGTCTTCCACTATGAAGACGGCCGGGAGTTTCCATATGGCAGCCAGGTTCAGGGACTCGTGGAAGGCACCGATATTGGCAGCCCCATCGCCGAAGAAGCTTACGGCTACATTGTCCTTCCCCTGCATCTTGAAAGCCAGCGCGGCCCCAACGGCATGGGGTATTCCAGCGCCGATAATCCCACCGCACCCAAAGTGGAGGTTAGCATCAAAGAGGTGCATGTGGCCACCTTTGCCCTGGCAGAGCCCAGTCTTCTTCCCGAAAAGCTCCGCCATGAGCTTCTTAAGGTCCCCTCCTTTGGCTATGTAGTGGCCGTGAGAACGGTGGGTCCCAGCCACCGCATCATCGGGCCTGAGGTGGGCGCATACCCCTGTGGCCACCGCTTCTTCCCCGATGTAAAGGTGCATCTCTCCGGGGATAGGGTCGGCCGCAATGTTGAAGACGGGGGATTTGCCTTCCCAGTAGATTTCAGCGACCCTCTCCTCAAAGAGGCGAATCTTGAGCATGGTGCGGTAGAGCTCTATAAGGGTTTCCTTACTTACCGGCATTGTTTATCCTCCTAAAATAAAGAAGGGGGGAAGGCTCTGCCCTTCCCCCCCAAGGTTTTATTTCCCCACTACTTCCTTGACGGCTGAGATTATGCTCTCTTTGCTTGGGATGTAAGCGCTCTCTAATACTGGGCTGAAGGGGACAGGTGTAAATGGAGCGGCTACGCGCTTAATGGGAGCATCAAGGTATTCAAAGGCTTCCTCAGCCACTATGGCCGCAATCTCAGCCCCGGGCCCTGCTTGCTTCACTGCTTCGTGTACGATTACCAAGCGGTGGGTCTTCTTGACTGAGTTGATGATGGTTTCCTTATCCAGCGGGGAGAGGGTGCGGGGGTCAACCACTTCTACTTCTATCCCTTCTTTGGCCAAGTCCTCAGCTGCTTCAAGGGCTTTGTGGACCATGGCCATTGTGGCTACCACCGTCACGTCTTTCCCTTCCCTTTTGACATCAGCAACGCCCAGGGGGATGGTGTAAGGCTCTTCTGGGACTTCGCCCTCAATGCCGTAGAGCATCTTGTGCTCAATGAAGAGGACCGGGTTATCATCCCTTATGGAGGAGATAAGGAGGCCTTTGGCGTCATATGGAGTGGAGGGAGCCACAACCTTAAGGCCGGGGATGTGCATGAACCAAGCTTCAAGGCTTTGGGAGTGCTGAGCAGCAGCGCTCATCCCTGCCCCGCAGGTGGTCCTGACCACTATTGGGAGCTTGGCTTTTCCACCGAACATGTACTTCATCTTGGCAGCTTGGTTGAAGAGCTGGTCCAAAGCCACCCCGATGAAGTCAATGAACATTATCTCCACCACAGGGCGAAGCCCCGCAGCTGCAGCCCCCACTGCCGACCCTATAATTGCGCTTTCGGTGATGGGGGTATCCCTTACCCTCTCTTCTCCAAATTCCTCCAAGAGGCCGGCTGTGACCCCGAAGATTCCTCCGTATCTTCCCACATCTTCTCCAGCTACATAGATTGTGGGGTCACGCCTCATCTCTTGCCTGAGGGCCTCGTTCAAGGCTTGGGCAAAGGTAAGCTTCCTCATCTTAGCCTCCTTTCATTCCGTATAAACGTCCTGGAGGACTTCTTCAGGCTCAGGGTAAGGGCTCTCTTCGGCGAAGCGGACGGCTTCTTCCACCTTGGCCTTGATTTCTTCCTGGATTCTGGCTATATCCGCAGGGGTCAGGACCCCCATCTCCAGGAGTTTGGCCTCAAAGCGGGGTATTGGATCCTTCTTCTTCCACTCCTCAGCTTCTTCCTTGGGCCTGTAAATCATGGGGTCGCCTTCAAAGTGGCCACGGTGGCGGTAAGTCTTGCACTCGATGAGGGTGGGGCCTTCCCCTGCCCTGGCCCTCTTGACTGCGGCCTCGGCTGCCTCGTAGACGGCAATGACATCGTTCCCGTCCACTACTACTCCGGGGATGTCGTAGGCTTTGGCCCTTTCAGCGATATCGGTTACATGCATGTGCTTGTGCTGGTGGAGGGAGATGGCATAATGGTTGTTCTCGCACACGAAGATGACAGGAAGGTTCCAGATGGAGGCCATGTTGAGAGCTTCGTGGAATGTGCCCTGGTTAGCTGCTCCATCCCCGAAGAAGCAAGCCACAACCCGGTCAGTCCCCTGGTATTTAGCGGCCAGGGCTGCGCCAGCGGCAATGGGCAACCCCCCGCCTACAATCCCATTGGCCCCCAGGATACCGAGGTCCAAATCGGCGATGTGCATGGAGCCACCCTTCCCTTTGCAGTAACCGGTCTTCTTCCCGAAAAGCTCGGCCATCATGAGCTTGAGGTCTCCTCCCTTGGCAATAAGATGGCCGTGCCCGCGGTGAGTGCTGGTGATGTAGTCATCATCTCGGAGGTTTGCGCACACACCCACTGCCACTGCTTCTTCGCCGATGTAGAGGTGGACGAAGCCAGGTATTTTTCCGGCGGCAAAAAGCTCTGCCACCTTCTCCTCAAAGGCGCGGATGGTGCACATTTTCTCATACATCCACAGAAGCTTTTCCTTTTCAATTGCCATCTCTTCCCCTCCTTTGGGGATTTAGGAACTTAAGCCTTCGGG
>CAYOIS010000098.1:0-7681 GCA_964404055.1 uncultured Anaerolineae bacterium
GACAGGCGGGAGGTGGAAGCTGGAGGAATGGGTGAGAAGCTGAAATTAACCGCAAAAAGCGCAAAGAAACTAAAAAACTTTGCGGTTCAAAAAATTAAAGGTCGGCGGAGGCTGACCACCGGCCGAAGGCCCAGAGAAGCCAACCTCGGCCGGCACAAAGCCAAATTTGACAAGCTTTCAATCTTGTGGTATATACAAAACCAAACTTTGCAGGGGTAAAAGGGTGGACGTAACGGTCCTGGTAGACCTTCGGGTCAGAAAGCGTGCTAAGCGTGGGCAGGCCCTCAAATCCGGAGGGGCTACCAGGGCCATTTCTTTCCCCTTAGGGTGAAGTGTAACCATAGTTAGCGGGAACAAAGGGGCCGGCCCTCCGGATAGAAGGAGGGCCGGCCTTTTTATATCACCCATAAGGAGGTGTGCCATGGCTGAGTGCCCTGAGTGCGGAGCTACCATAAACCTCCCACCCGGAACGGAAGTGGGAGAAATCATAACCTGCCCCGATTGCGGGGTGGAACTGGAAGTCGTGAGCATCAACCCCCCAGCCCTGGAACTGGCTCCCCAGGTGGAGGAAGACTGGGGAGAATGAGGAGGCAAGGATGAAAATCGGGGTGCTCACATCCCGAATCCGGGTGGAAGAAAAATTGCTCTTCCAGGCCCTGGAAAAGGCCGGCATAGATTACGAAAGGATTGACGTGGAAAGCATCCCCTTCCTCCTGAACAGCAAAGCTTTCGCCAGCTTTGACGCTGTTCTAATTCGCTGCGTAAGCCACACCCAGGCCTTTTACGCCTCCAGGGTCCTGGAAAGCCAAGGGGTAAAAGTCATAAACTCCCACCACGTAATCAACGTATGCGGGGATAAGCTCCTCACCTCCCTCGCCCTCCTGGAGCATGGGGTCCCTACCCTCCACACCGTTGTGGCTTTCTCCCCCGAAACTGCCCTCCAGACCATTGAAGCCATGGGTTACCCGGTAGTGCTTAAGCCCCTCCACGGCTCATGGGGTAGGCTCCTGGCCAAAGTCAACGATAGGGATTCAGCAGAAGCCATCCTGGAACACAAGAAAACCCTGGGAGGATACGCCCACTCCGTCTTCTACATCCAAGAATATGTGGAAAAGCCAGGGCGGGACATAAGGGCCTTCGTGGTAGGGGGAGAAACAATCGCCGCCATCTACCGCAATTCCAGCCACTGGATAACGAACACGGCCAGAGGGGCAAAAGCGTCCTTCTGCCCCATAACCCCAGAACTTGACCGCATCGCCAAAGCCGCTGCTGAAGCTGTCGGGGGAGGAATCTTAGCCGTGGATATCTTTGAAACGCCCGAGGGTAGGCTCGTGGTGAGCGAGGTAAACCATACCCCCGAGTTCCGCAACAGCATAGAGCCAACAGGGGTGGACATCCCCGCCAAGATGATTGATTACGTTAAGAAGGTGGCAGGAGGAATGGCATGAAAGGGGGAAGATAGGGGTCCTCTTCTCCAGGGTAAGGCTGGAGGAAAAGCTAATCTTTGAAGCCCTGGCCAAGCGGAAAATCCCGTTTGAAAAGCTGGATATAAGGGCTATGGCTTTTGACCTTGAAAAGGCCCAGGATTTTGAGCGCATACTTATCCGATGCATAAGCCATCGGGAAGCTTTCTACGGTTCCCGAATCCTGGAAAGCCAAGGGGTAAAAACAGTAAACTCCCATCAGACCATCCGACTGGCCGGGGATAAGCTACTTACATCCCAAGCCCTCATGGATAAAGGAGTGCCTACTTTACCGGTGGTCATGGCCTTTTCCCCACAGGCGGCAATGGACGCACTGGAAAAATTGGGCTACCCCGCAGTGATAAAGCCACTCAACGGCTCCTGGGGAAGGCTTATCGCCAAGATTGACAGCCCTGAATCGGCCCGCAGTATCTTGGAACACCGCTCCTACATGGGCGATGAACTCGGCTCCGTCTTCTACATCCAGCCTTACGTGGAAAAGCCCGGCCGCGATATCCGAGTCATGGTAGTTGGAGAAGAAGTAATCTATGCCATCTACCGTTACTCCTCCCACTGGATTACCAACACTGCCCGCGGTGCTTACACCGAGCCTTGCCCCATAACCTCGGAGCTTGAAGAGCTAAGCCTCAGGGCTGCCGAAGCGGTAGGCGGAGGAATCCTGGCACTGGATATCTTTGAAACCCCAGAAGGCCTCGTGGTCAATGAGGTAAACCACACCCCCGAATTCCACGGGGCTATGAAGGCAGTGAAGGTAGACATACCGCAAAAAATCGTGGATTACTTCCTCCAAGGAGGGTGAGATGGTCAGCGCTTCCATAGTTGGAGCTTCTGGATACGCTGGGGGAGAACTCCTCCGGCTCCTCCTCTTCCACCCATCCTTCAAGGTGAAGCAGGTCACTTCCGAGACCTGGGCTGGCAAGCCAGTGCACTTCGTCCACCCTAACCTGCGCGGCTGCACAGAGCTGCGCTTCGTCAAACTTGAAGACCTTGAGCCTTGCGATCTCCTCTTCCTTGCCCTCCCCCATGGCCAGGCCATGTATCAGATTGAGCACTTCGCCTCCCTCGCCCACTACATCGTGGACCTCTCGGCTGATTTCCGCCTCAAGGACCCAGCGGATTACCAGCGCTGGTATGATTTAGAGCATCCAGCTCCGCACTGGCTCCCCCTCTTCACTTACGGCCTACCCGAAATCCACCGGGAAGAGATTCGCTCCTCTCGCTACGTAAGCGGGGTGGGATGCAACGCCGCTTGCTCTATCCTGGCGCTTTACCCCCTCTACCGAAGGAAACTTGTGGAAATGGCCATTGTAGATGTCAAGGTCGGTTCATCAGAGGGGGGAAGCAAACCAACCCAGGCTTCCCACCACCCCGAAAGGGCAGGGGTGATGCGGCCTTATGCCCCGGCTTCGCACCGCCACCTGGCAGAGTTGGTCCAGGAACTAAACTTCGGGGAAAAGCCCCAAATCCACTTCACCGTTACCTCAGTAGATGCCGTAAGGGGGGCTCTGGCCACTTGCCACTGCTTCCTCAAGGAGCCTATATCGGAAAAAGAGCTGTGGAAAATCTACCGGGAGGACTACGGCTCTGAGCCTTTCATCCGCCTGGTATCAGCCAAGCATGGCATCCACCGTTACCCCGACCCCAAGGTTCTGGCCGGCTCAAATTACTGCGACATAGGGTTTGCCGTTGAGGAAGGGACAAACCGAGTAGTGATAATGAGTGCGATAGATAACCTGATGAAAGGCTCAGCGGGGAATGCCGTCCAGGCTGCAAACCTTATGCTTGGCTTCCCCGAGACCGCAGGCTTAGATTTCCCCGGCCTTCATCCAGTCTAAAGGAGGATAAAATGCTGGTGGTCAAGCTCGGAGGAAACGGAAATTTGAACATGGATTCCTTCTGTGCTGATGTGGCCTTTATGGCCCGCAACGGCCAGAAAGTAGTGATCGTTCACGGTGGCTCCCGAGAGGTGGATGAGCTATCCGAAAAGCTCGGCAAGCCCCCGCTGTTCGTCACCACCCCCTCAGGCTTCCAGTCCCGATATACCGACCGAGAAACTTTGGAGATTTTCATCATGGCGGTCAGCAAGGTGAACAAGCTCTTGGTGGAGAAACTGCAGAAGCTTGGAATCAACGCCATCGGCCTATCGGGATTGGACGGTAAGCTCATCCGGGGCAAACGGAAAGGGGTGATAATCGCTCAAGAGGGAGGCAAAAAGAAAGTCCTCAAGGGCGATTACGGCGGGACAGTTGAGGAAGTGGACGCCAAGCTCCTTTCCTTCCTGTTGGAACGAGGATACACCCCCGTCATTGCCCCTCTGGCCCTAAGCGAGGAAGGCGAAGCTTTGAACGTAGATGGCGATAGGGTAGCGGCAGCCGTGGCCGGCGCCCTGGCAGCCGAAGTCCTCCTCATCCTCACGGGCGTTCCGGGGCTCCTCAGGAACTTCCCCGATGAATCCACCCTCATCCCCGAAATCCCCGCGGAAAAACTTGAGGAATACATTGAGCTTTATGCCCGAGGACGCATGAAGAAGAAGCTCCTTGGAGCCGCCGAAGCCCTCCGGCAAGGAGTCCCCTTAGCAATCTTGGCCGATGGCCGAGTGGAAAACCCTATCCGCCGGGCGCTTGAAGGGCACGGGACTTTCATCAAAAGGGGAGGTGGAGGATGGACTACATTGCCTTGGAAAACGCTCACACCAGCGGCTTCTACCGAAAGCACCCCATAGTATTAGTGAAAGGGGAAGGGGCTAAGGTCTGGGACGCTGAAGGGCGAGAGTACATTGACTGCACATCGGGCCATGGGGTGGCGAACGTCGGCCACGCCAACCCTTACGTAGCTGAAGCCATAGCTCGCCAGGCCTCCCGCCTCATAACCTGCTCCGAACTCTTCTACAACGATGTCCGGGCAGAACTCCTTTCTACTTTGGCTCGTATAACTCCGCCAGGCTTGAAAAGGGCCTTCCTGTGCAATTCAGGGACGGAGGCTGTAGAGGGGGCCTTGAAGATTGCCAGGCTGGTTACCGGCCGCAAGAAATTCGTGGCTGCAATGCGCAGCTTCCACGGCCGCACCTTCGGTTCCCTCTCAGCTACTTGGCGAAAAGAATACCGGGAACCGTATGAGCCATTGGTCCCTGGCTTCAGCTTCGTCCCATTCAATAACCTTGAGGCTATGGAAAAGGCCGTGGACCACGATACCGCAGGGGTCATATTGGAAGTGGTGCAAGGGGAAGGAGGGGTCATCCCCGGCAAAGGGGAATACTTGCGCGGGGTTCAGGAAATCTGCCGCCAAAAGGGTGCCCTCTTCATCTTGGATGAAGTCCAAACCGGCTTCGGGCGGACTGGGAAGATGTTCGCTTGTGAGCACTATGGCCTTGAGCCTGACCTATTGTGCTTGGCCAAAGGGGTTGGAGGGGGCGTGCCTTTCGGGGCAGTGATGATTCACGAAAAATTTGGGGAGATGCCCAAACGCCTGCATGGCTCTACATTCGGTGGGAACCCGCTGGCCTGTGCTGCAGCCCTGGCCGCCATCCGCTACCTTGAGGAGAACGACCTTCCCAGCCGAGCCGCCGCTCTTGGGGAGTATTTCCTCGGTCGCCTGCGCCAATTGGAATCCAACATAGTGAGGGAAGTAAGAGGGCTTGGGCTTATGGTCGGGATTGAACTGAAGAAGGAAGCATCCCCATACATTGAAGCCTTAGCCAAAGAAGGGATCCTGGCCCTCTCGGCTGGCCCTACGGTAATCCGCTTCCTTCCGCCTCTGGTCATAAGCCGAGAGGAGCTGGACAAAGTGGTGGAAGCAGTGGAGAAGGTGCTGCCATGAAGGACGAGGAAGCGGTGGAATTCCTAAAAAGCATCTTGAGCATCTACTCCCCCTCCGGTGAGGAGAAACCTTTGGCCCGCTATTTAGCCGAAAGTTTGGAAAAGCGCGGCCTAAAGGCCTACGTTGACGATGTGGGCAACGTAATCGCTGCCTTCTCCAAGCCCATACCGGATGAACCTGAGCTAATCTTCCTGGGCCACATAGATACCGTCCCCGGCTTTATCCCCATTCGGGAAGAAGGGGGCAAAATCTTCGGCCGAGGAGCTGTGGACGCCAAAGGGCCTATAGCTGCCTTCCTTGTCGCTATGCTGAAGGTCAGGCCAGAAATCCCTGTAGTCTTCGTGGGTGCAGTGGGCGAAGAAGCCGAAAGCATCGGGGCGAAGCACGTAATCCCCCGCTTCAAGCCCAAAAATGCAGTAGTAGGGGAACCAGGGCAATGGGAAGCGATAACTTTGGGATACAAAGGCCGGCTCATTATCCGCTACACTTTATCAAAGCCCAAAGCTCACACTGCTGCGCCATCCCCTACTGCCCCGGAGGAAGCCTTCCTCTTCTGGCAAGGACTTAAAGCCTGGGCCGAAGGATTCAACCAGGCGCGAAGCCCATTTGAGAGGGTAGACATCTGCCTTACGGAGGTCTGCTCGCAGAACGAGGCTTTTTCCACCTCCGTAGAAATGGGCTTAGAATTGCGCCTACCCCCAGGGCTTGAACCTTCAGCTTTAACTACCACAGCTCTTTCCTTGGCCAAGGGGGCGAGCCTGGAATTCTCCGGGGAGGAGAAAGCATTCGTAGCCCAACGCAACAACCCCTTAGTCCGAGCTTTCCTAAGGGCAATCCGGGCAGAAGGGGGGACACCTCGCTTCAAACTCAAGAGTGGCACATCCGACATGAACTTGGCAGGCCCATTATGGCAGTGCCCTATCCTGGCCTATGGCCCCGGCGACTCCTCCCTTGACCACACCCCATGGGAACACATTGAAGTTGAGGACTACCTGAAAGCGGTAAAAGTCTGGGAGAGGGTGCTCAAGCTCCTTTCAGGAGGTGGAGATGAAGCCTTGGATTGAATCGGAAATGGTGAGGAAGTTCACCGCATCGGTGCACTTTGACCGGGAGCTTTACCGCCAAGACATTCAGGGGAGCATAGCCCATGTTCAGATGCTGGCCAACCAGGGCCTAATCTTGCCTGAGGAATCGGAAGCCATCGTCCGCGAATTGCAGAAAATACGCCAGGAGATTGAAGAGGGAAAGTTTGATTGGAAAGAGGAGTATGAAGATGTGCACTTGAACGTGGAAGCGGCGCTAATAGAGAGGCTTGGCGAGACAGGGGCTAAGCTCCACACCGGCAGGAGCCGGAATGACCAGATAGCTCTGGACATGCGCCTTTACATCCGGGAAGCCTCCGAAATTATTTGCAAAGCCATAGAGGAAGTGCAGAAAGCCATCCTTACCCTGGCCGAAACCTATGCCGACGTGATAATGCCCGGCTACACTCACCTCAAGCGAGCCCAGCCCATCCTCTTCTCCCACCACATCATGGCCTACTTCTGGATGTTAGAGAGGGATAAGGGCCGCTTCTCCGATGCCGTCCGGCGAGCCGATGAATGCCCCTTAGGAGCGGGGGCGCTGGCCGGAAGCACCCTCCCGCTATCTCCGGAATACGTAGCCCAAGAGCTCGGCTTCTCCCGGACCTTCCGCAACAGCATAGATGCCGTAAGCGACCGAGATTTCGTCTTAGAATTTCTGGCTGCATGCTCAATCCTCATGGTTCACCTTTCCCGCTTGGCTGAAGAATTAATCCTGTGGTCAACCGAGGAATTCGGCTTCATAGAGATTGCCGAGCCCTTCACCACCGGCTCAAGCATGATGCCTCAGAAGCGGAATCCTGATGTAGCGGAGCTTATACGGGCTAAGAGTGGGAGGGTGTTCGGGCACCTCATGGCCCTCCTGACCGTCCTCAAAGGCCTTCCCCTCTCATACAACCGTGACCTCCAAGAGGACAAAGAAGGCCTATTTGACTCTGTAAAAACCGTTCTGGCCTGCCTTGAAATCCTGGCCCCGATGCTCCGAGCCCTTAAAGTGAACAAGGAGAAGATGCGCTCTGCCGCCGAAGATAGCTTCTTGTTAGCAACAGACATAGCCGAATATCTGGTAGCCAAAGGCATGCCTTTCCGCAGAGCTCACGCCGTAGTGAGGGAAATGGCCGATTATTGCCGTGAGAGGGGCAAAGGATTCAAAGAACTGGGCTTAGAAGAACTGCAAACCTTCTGCGAACTTTTTGATGCAACCTTCTCAGAGCGCCTCACTGTAGAAAACTCGGTCAAAGCTCGGCGCCTGCCTGAGCAACTCAAGGAGCAAATTGCCGAAGCGAAGAAGCTATTGGG
>CAYOIS010000099.1:0-7660 GCA_964404055.1 uncultured Anaerolineae bacterium
GGGGGCTTACAGGAGGTTGGTAGCTTTTTAAAGGTTCAGGGCTGGATTACCATGAAGGTCTTGTAGATCCTGGTCCTTTCGTTTCGGAAGACTTCTTCAAGCCAGCCTTCTTCGGCTAATTTCTCAAATTTGGCCAGCGATTCCGCAGGGAAGAGGATTCGCTCTAACTGCCCTATGTAAATATAACCGATTCGTAGCTTCCTCACAAGCTTTAGGGTCAAACCCAAATCGGTTGAGGAGAAGAGGAGGTTTGCTTCCTCCGACCTTTTCCCGACTTGTTCGCCGTAGCGCTGCTCGCTCTGGTGCATCCCCAGCAGGGTTGGTAAGCCAGTGAAGCTTGAAACCCTGACCCCGAATTCCCGGTAGTAGCCTATGGGCGCTTCGGCCAGGACCGGCGTGCCCTTTACGTGGTCTATGAGCCAGCGGATGGCTTCGTAATCGTAGCGTAGGTCAATGGGGTGAGCTTCATCGGGCCAGAAATAGGAGCCATAGCGCATGAATTCCATCCCGTCCAAAGTCCCCAAGGGAGGCGAGGCATTGGGGAAACGATCGCGCACTCTGGCGGCCGTGCCCGATATCGGAAAGAGGAAGGATAGGGCCATGAGGATGAGGGCCAGTACCTTTGCCGCTTTCGGGAACTTATCCCTGGCTTCAATGAAAGCTTGGAAGGGATAAGCCAGCCCAAGTCCGAGGAGAACCCAAGCTTGGACGTAGAACTTGAAGACGGTGTTCATCCGGTAATACTCGCTCCCTTGGAGGAAGTCCTTGAAGTAAAAGAACTCGCAGCCCATTACAACCAGTAAGCCTGCCACCATCAGAAGGGAGGAGAAAGCCTCTAATACGGGCTTTTCCCGATTGAGCAGTTCCAGGACGAAAGGCGCAACAGCCAAGAGGACGGTCAGGGGAACCCAGAGGCGCTTGAAGGCTAAGATGGTAGCTATCAGGGCCAGAAAGACAACTAATCCCTCTTGACCGGAAAGCTTTCGGGATAGGAGTGCATTGAATCCAGCCAAGATTGAAGCCAGGATGAAAAAGCCCCAGAAGGTAGCAAAAGCAACCCAAGGTGTCGGCTGACGGACCAGTCCGATTCCTGCGCTCATGGGCTTGTAAGAAATGAAAAAGGGGGAAAAGAAAGCGAGGGCTAAAGAGGGTAGGACAAAAGCGAGGAGGAGGTTCCCCCATCCTTTCCTCTGGCGATATAGGGAGAGGAGCAAGGCAAAGATAGCTATGGCCGAGGCGGTGGGGAAGTTCCAAGTATTGGTTGCAGCCAGTGTGCCTAAGATTAAAGCCTGGGCCAGGACCAGCTCTTTCCTGCGCCAGCCCTCAATCCCTCCGAGGAAAGCTTCCAGTACCAAGGCCAGGAAAAGGAGGTCAAGAGGCATCGCCACAACGTGGGGGTGGAGGTCGGCAAAGAGGAAGCTCCAGAAGGGGAACTCGTTTATGGTGTAAGGGATGACTCGGCTTGGCGCCCAGTAGTCAAAGGCTATGAAAGCTCGCCGGAAGTTGCCCTTGACCAGCTCTTCTAAAAGCTGGCGGAAGGTGGCTAAGTTTCCCATCAGAGTTACGAAGCAAGCGCTTAAAAGCCCAATGCTCAATCTCCTACCAATGGTGAAGCCCAAGGCAAAAGCCCCAGTAAAAGTGAGGGCGAAGAGGGAAGAGATAGCCAAGTTGAAAGCTACCGTCGGCGTTATCCCCGTGAGTTTGACCAAGACCGAGACCAAGTAAAGGCCATAGTAATAGTAGTTGATGTAGCCGCCGGCGTAATAGGGGTCGTAGGGTGGGAAGTAAGCACTTTTAAGGACGGCGTTGAGGAAAGCCAGCTCCATGGGCTTTTCCCCACCATTCCACGGATGCCAAAGGTCGGGGTTCAAGATGCGAAGGAACACGAATGCCAGGTAACTGGCAAGGAAGATTAGCTCGCTCAGGAGGATTTGCCGGCGTTTCTCATGCCAAAATTCAAGGATTTCGCGGTGGTTTTTCCATAAAACCCAAAGGCTGATGGCAGACATCGCAAGGAGGAGGGAGGCAATGGTTGTGGTTCTGTTCTGGGTGAAACGGAGGCTAGCGCCAATCCAGTTGAAGTAAGCTAAAAGCGCAAGGCCAAAACTTTTGGCGAAGGGGTAACCTCTCAAGTGAATGCGGCGGAACAAGGCGAAAGTTAATGGCCAGGCCACAAGTCCAATTATTTCCAACGCAAGCCACCAGGTCATTGCTGCCCAAAAGGGATTGGAAGAAGCCAGCCAATTCCAGCGGAAGTCATCCACTACTGGCAGCCTGTCCACAGGCGTGCTCAGGAGCAATTTGCCAATAGGTTCTCCGGTGTGCCAGGGGATAGCTTCTTCCCAAAAGCCTCCCAGAAGCTTTTCCCAATCCTCATCGGTCAACTCCCGCACTTTTTTAAAAACCATGGCCTTGGGGTGATCGTAAACTGTGAAGCTTTCATCGGCTTCATCGTCGGGGATAACCCAAGGGCCGAGGCGAGGGTAGGAGGAGAATTCGGCAACTTTTTCAAAGCCAAGCTTCCCAGCGAAGAGCAGCTCGTAATAGCGTATGGTCATTGGGTAGCGGTAGGGGAGGCGAGGGATGGAGCGGTAAAGCCGGTTGCTGGCAATTACGATGTAATCAGCCTGGCGCAACGTTTCTTTTACGATGGCGAACTTTTCCGCACTATCTTCCTCGTATAGAGGCAGGACAAGATGTCTATAGCCTGGGTAAGGCACGCCCCTGAGGGGCTTGGGGAGTTCATCGTCCCAGTGTTCTACGGCGATGGTGGAGCCTGGGGGTATGTTCTGGTAAATCCAGCGGGAGGCTTCAATCCAGGTATGGGTATGGCCGTATACCCCATGCACGAAGGCCAGTGCCCAGAGAGTGGTGGGGATAAGGACAAGCAAGCCTAAAGGAAGCCGTCGCAGCTTTGCCGATAGGTTCTCCAAAAGGAGAGCTCCGAAGAGGATGAGGAAAGGCACGATGGGGAGCAGGTAGCGCATGAATTTTACCATGAACGAGCCATTGATGAGGAAGTAGGGGAGGACCCAGGCCAGGATTACGACCTCGCCAGGAGGGCTTTTCCTCAGCAGAAGGCGAGCTGTGGCCCAAGCGAAGCCGGTGAAAGCTACAATCCCCAGCGCCCACCCCATCCCCCAACGGAGCTGCTGCTCAATGTGATAGACGAAGGGAGTAGTCCCCCGGTATTGCCTTGTATAAGGGTAATCGAGCTTGCCCCGGACCATCTGGCCTTGCTCTCCTATCCTGGCGAGGTAGGACTTGAGGTCAAGCAAGGCGAAAGGAGAAGTTATGGCGAAGGCCAGGAAGGCCGCCAAGGCTGAAAGGGCCAGAAGTTTGAGCCTTGACCCTTTCATAGGCGATAGCCAGCAGGATAAAGCGACCGCTGCCAATACAGGTAGCGCGCTGAACTTTGAAGAAACGGCTAACCCAGCTGCAATTCCAGCCAGAAGGGCATCTATCTCCCCACCACTTTTGGTCAGCTTGATAGAGAAATAGACCGAAAGGACAATGAAGAAGGTAGCTACCGGGTCAAAAGCGTAGTAATGGGCCAGCTGAATGTGGGAGACGGTCAAGGAGACGAAGGCGGCAGCCCAAAGCCCCACTCTTTCTCCGTAGAGCAATTTGCCTGTCCGGTATATGAGGTAGACAGTTCCGGTGTCAAACAGAGCCGAAAGCACCCTGCCCAAGAGGTTGATGTAATCGTAAGTCGGCAATAGGGTGAGGATGGAGCCAGGGAAAAGGGCCTTGCCTATAGCAGAGAGGAATCCAGCCAAAGCGGTGAGGATGTAAAGAGGCAAATGGCCGTAAGCGAAACCTCTTGGGGACTGAGCTTTGGGGTCGTAAAGTGGGTTAAGGGGGGATAGGCGAGGGTTTAAGGCCTCCGAAAGGCTTTTAGGAAAGTGGATTTCCACTGCAACCATCGTTATCCAGCGTTCATCGGGGTGAGCGTGCTGGAACTCGTCCCAGTTTATGTTGTACAAGCGCAAGGCAAGGCTCGTAAGCAATATTAGGGTTAGCCAAAAAGCAGGCGGAATTGCTTTAACCTTCAAAGCTAGTCACCCCCTTCTAATAGTGCCCAACAATTGCCAGGCCTCCTTTAAACTCTACCGAGGAAAGAGGGCACTTCCACTTTGGTAAGCAAGGCCTAAAAGCCTGATGGACCAAACTTGGAGCTCTTCGCCTTCCGATTCCGGTTCCCATTCAAGCACTATAGGGTTATCCCCGGCCTTGGCTTCCACCAGGAATGAAATAAGCGCTTTCTCTTGCGGCCGAATCCGGAAGGAGAAAGAGCCAGCCCAAACTTTTAACACCCCCCCTGAGGAGGAACTTACCTCCATAGCCACGGGTATAGTTGAGGCTTCGGGGGTGTGGAGGAAAAGGGTCGCTTCCCCCTTGAGGGGGCGGAAACCCCCGTAGAATTTTCCCCAGCCGTCCCCAAGGAAGAGGAAGGGGGCTGCTTTCGCCGGTGCAGGGACATGGTAGACAACAAGCCTCCCATCCTTGTAGATTAGCTCGCTTCCCCTGAATGCTTCCGTAGCCAAGGCCACGGTCCTTTCCCTTTCTTCCCCCATCGGCATCTGATAGAAATCCAGGACTACGTATCTTACCCCCAAGTAAACCATAACCGAGGGGGCCACTTCGGCCAAATCTACTTTGATGATATCTTCGCCCAGGTTGCGGAAATGCTGGAGGACCGGCATCCTTTCCACCAAGGTGCGGGGGTCGTTCCGGCTTATGTATCCGGAAACGAGCGGTTTACAATGGACAGTTTGGTAAAGGAGGTAGCGTGGCCGGTCCCAGTTCATAGGCAGGTTCAAGATGGCAAACTGGCCCGGCTCTTGAGCCAGCTTCCGGTAGAAGTCAGGGGTATCGGGTGGGCTGAAAGGGTATGGTGATGGCCAATATTCCAAGAGGATTAGGGCTATGAAAAGGAGCGATAGGCGGGGGCCGAGAGCTTTTGCGCCCAATGCAGCCAGCACCGCTAAACTCAATGTCGCCATGAGGGAAAAACGGCTTACTGACCGCGCCATCGCTACAATCGGGATTGGCCTGAGGAAAGCGTAGGGCAGTGGTAGATGGATGGTTTTGCCCATGATGTGAAGGTAGGGGCCCAAGGCCAAGAGCACGAAAGAAAGGCCAGTTACCAGCCAAAGTGAAATCCGCTCTTTTCTCTTCCAAGCCAAGAAAGCCAGGATTAGCGGGACATAGCCAAAAGAGACGGTCCTTTCCGAAAGGGAGGCCGTGAAGTGCGCAGCAATTTTCCCCGCTAACTTGCCCCAAAGTGGATGGAACTCCGAGGGTATGAAGAAAGCCAACAAATCAGCCGAAAGGAGGGAAGCATGCTCAGGGGGTGTGAACATATAGCGGTAACGGGAAATTTCCCAAAGCATGGGGAGGAGCAAAGGAGAGAGCATAAGCCCGGCTATACCCCAAGCCGCTAACACCCCAAGCGCTTCCTTCCTGGTTAGAGCCTTTTTCCAGGCAAGCCATCCCAAGTATATAGCCGTGAAAAACCCTAAATAGAGGGCTTGGTACCAATCGCAGAGGGAGGAGAGGACAAGGAAAATCGCAGGAAGCAAGATAGATTTGTCTCGCCGGGTTTGGAAAAGGGCAAGGATGAAAAAGGGAATCCATTCTGTGGAAAAGACTTGCATGTGGCCCAAGAGGTGAGCAGAACGGAAGGGAGAAAAAGCGTAGATTAGGCCAGCTAAAAAGCTTGCCCATCGGGAGCCGGTTAGCTCAAATGCTAAGAGGAAAGAGCCGTATCCGGAGAGAGCCGAGGAGATGAGGACTATGAAGTTGTAGGCTGCGATGGGACCGAAGAGAACATGGATAGGCATAGCCAAGAGGCCGTTTGGGAGGTTGAGGGTGTGGAATAAGAGACTGACACCGGTAGGATGGTAGAGGTAGCGGGTGAAGTAGGGTGAAGTGTGCTCTTCCAGGATGGCTTTGGAAACCCACCAAATGTTCCAGTAATTCTGCCAGCCGTCAAAACCATCGCCAGGGATAGCCTTGGTAAAAAGTAGGGGTAGAGGCCAAAGCGTAGCCAAGGTCAAGACCGAATAAGCACCCAGAATGAGCAAATTTCTCCCCATGTTCTCCTCAAGCCAAGCCCTTTAACACCTCTTCCTTTACCGATTTGGGGATGGAGCGGCTTCGGAGGATTTTCCTTAGGAGTGCTTCATCGTAGCCTTCGCTTCGGAGGTGCCGAGCTATCATCTCCACCCTTTCCTTTTTACCGAGCAAGGCATTGGCTACAAGCTGCCACTCCAGGGGGGCAACCCGAACTTTTTGCCCAGCGAAAGGCATTTCCCTGACATGAGGCCACAGGTTGAAGCGGACAGCCCCTTTCCCGCTCTTTATCTGCAGGTCACCCAGGATTTCCACCCTTGCCCCTTCCACCTTGAACTGGGCTAGTAGGGAAGCGAATTGTTCGCTCTCCTTCCATTTAGGAGGCGAAGTGATGAACTTTTTTAAGCGTGCACTCAAAAGCTTTAACCCACTGCGGTCAGTGAGGATGTCAATATCGTGTGGGGTTAAAGGCAAGCCCTGGAGGGCTGAAGCCGCACTTCCGATGAGAACCCAGCGGCGGGTTTTTCCCAAATGGGGGATTAGAGCCAAGAGGGAAAGCCTTATCCGGCGGGGAAGCTTCCAGGAGGGGTCTTTATCTGATATCTTGCGGAGGGCCTCAAAGGCATTCTGGGCTGCCTCCATAGAAGCCTGGTGCTTACTGTGGCCTTCTCCTTTCCCCCAAAGCTTTTCTCCGACGAACACTCCCACCACGAAAGTTTTGGCGTGCTCTGGCCCTTTCTCCTCAAGAGTTTGGTAAAAAGGCGTAATTCCCAGCCACTCCTGAACGAACTCTTGCAGCCGGCTTTTAGGGTCCATTCCGATTGCTTCTTGGAGGAGAAAATCCAGCTCTGGCTCTATGAAAGGGGCAAGGAAGGAGCGTACGGCTTCCAAGTCTTTATCAAGGTAAATAGCTCCGATGAGGGCTTCAAATGCGCTTCCAAGGATTGAATTGCGTTCTCTGCCTCCAGACTCTTCTTCTCCTTTGCCCAGCAGGAGGAATTTCCCCAAGGATATCTTCCGGGCGAACTGGGCCAAGGTTTCGCCTTTCACTAAGGAAGCCCTGAGCCAAGTTAGCTCCCCTTCTTTCATCTCGGGGAAATGGTGGTAGAGGTAATCGCCTATGACGAAATCCAAGACTGCATCCCCCAGGAACTCCAAGCGCTCGTTATCATCCAAGGGGAAAGAAGGGTTCTCGTTCAAGTAGGAAGTATGCACAAGGGCTTGCAGGAGCAGGGCTTTATCGGCAAAAGTTAGGCCAAGCTTTTCTTCCAGTTCGGCGATATTGATTGGGAAAATTTCGTCTCGGTTGTTTTTCATTTGGCTTATGTTCCTTAATGATCGGAGGGGGCAAGGCAAACCATCGCCACCTCTCGTTACGCCATAAGCTCGTAGTTTTACCATTTAAAAAATTGAGGGCCTTTTCAGGCCCTCCTAGTTAAACCACCATAAGGCGGAGGGAGTGGGATTCGAACCCACGAGGGGCTTCTGGCCCCTACGCGTTTTCGAGACGCGCGCCCTCGGCCACTAGGCGATCCCTCCGGAAAATATTATAGCAAAATGAGCAAGCTCGTGCAAGAAGCTT
>CAYOIS010000100.1:0-3341 GCA_964404055.1 uncultured Anaerolineae bacterium
ATGGGGGAGGACACACCCGGACCCCCGCAAGGAGGTGAAATTCACTGGATCCACTTTGCGCATCTTTGTTGGCTAAGGGTTTAATAATTGGCCCCGGCTGAAAAGTTCCGGTGGGCAGGTGGGAGGGATTAGAACTTTGAGGGCTTGAGGCTTGACTTCTATATGCACAGGGGTTTTGCCTATAGGTTCTCCATCAACTTGGATGGAAAAGGGCCGAGCAGTCCTTACGGTAAGTTTAGATACTTGCTTCATTTCTATCAAGGGGTCGCTCGAATGCCGGCCGGAAAATACTGAGTAGACGTGGTGGATGAGGTGGGGGAAACGGTAGCCTTTGAAGATGCATAGGTCCAGTAAGCCATCGTTCAGTCGGGCGTAAGGAGCGATTTTGATTATCCCTCCGTATAAGCGAATGTTGCTCACTATGGCTAGGATAATTCTGCGCTTTATCGTTTTCCCATCAAATTGGAAGGTGGTTTTAGTCCCTAAGAAGGTTATAGCTGTTATCACGCCAGCAGCTACGAAAGCGGTAGGGCCAAGCCTCCTTTTCACTGCGGGGTGCGATTCTATCTCTTCAGCGACTAAGGCATCTATCCCTATCCCGCACCAGAGGAGGAAGTAGCGACCGTTGGCCAGGCCTACGTCCACTTTGACTGGGTATGATTCCAAGAGTATTTCAGCCGCCTTAGCTGCATCTGGCGAGCCAAGGAAGAGGTTGGCGGAGGTCAAACCCAGCTGGCGCGCCCATACGTTACCGGTGCCAAGAGGCAAGACCCCTAAAGCTGTTTCTGCCCCCACTATCCCATTAACCACTCCGTTGACTGTTCCATCTCCACCAGCGGCTATTACGGCATCGTAACCAGAGGAGGCGGCTTCTTTGGCCAGTTTATAGACTTCATCGCTTCTTTCGGTTTCCACCACTTCTACTTCCCAACCGCCCTTTTCTAAGGCGAAGGCGGCTTTAGTCAAGGCTTCCCAATTGCGACGGGGGCCAGCTGCAGGGTTAAAGATTATGAGGCTTTTCATCGCTGAAGCGCCCTTAAGATTTTCTGGATTTCTTCCTCCAAATCCTTGCTTGTGTCCACTACTATGTGGGGCCTCCCAATGGGTTCTCGGTATTGCTTCATCCGGGAATAAACCCCCCAATCGGCATCGGAAAGGTCGTGGTTGTCACGAGCGGTGTGGCGCTTCTCAAGCCTTTCTTTCACTACTTCTTCAGGGGCTACGGTTTGGACTATTACCAATTTGGCATTGTTCTTTTCTGCCAAGCGGTAGACATGTTCTCGGTGCATTTCGGATAAGTTTGTAGCATCAAAAATTACCCTCAGCTTCTTCTTGAGTAGCCGGTCAATCAAGATGTGGCATACTCTGTGGACGAGGGCGCTCTCCCTCGGGGAATAGGTTGGGGGGTTGAAGAGGGTTTTGCGGACAAAGTCTGATTCTACAATTACAAACGGGATTTTCTCGCAGAGTTTCCTAGCCAAGTAGGATTTCCCAGTCCCTGGCAAGCCCGAAAGCATCAGTAAAACAGGGTAAGCGGTGGTTTGAGAGATGTTAGGCAGTTTGCTTTCAATTGTGGCTACAGCTTGTTCCAGGTCTATATAAAGCTGAGGAAGACTTGTCCTTTCCTTAACCCCTTTCTCCTCCATGTCCTCTTCCTCTTAACCTAGGGTCTTGGGGAGAGGCGCTTCAATTAAGGCTTGCGTCCCTTTGCCCTTTTCCCCACTCTTTATGGTGAAAGAGCCCTTTAAATCGTCTTCTATTAAGGTTCGGACTATTTGTAGGCCCAAGGTTTGTTTGGGCTCTGGTCCTTTAAATCCTATTCCGTCATCGGCTATCTCCACGGAGAATTTTTCCCCAGCTTGCCCTACAGTAATGGATATTGTGCCTTTGTCCTTTCCGACAAAGGCATGCTCCAAAGCGTTTTGGATGAGTTCATTAACGGCTAAAGCTAAGGCAGTAGCGGGGCGGGCTGGCAGGAAAATGGTTTGGCCCTGAACCCCGATTTCCACGTTTCTCCCCGGAACCGCCATGTTTTCAGCTAAAATGGAAGCGAGCCTTTCTATGAGGGCTAAAACGTCCACTTGTTGAAAGCCCTGGCTTGAAAGTATGTCGTGAACTGTAGCGATGCTGAGGATGCGGTTTATGGCTTCTTGGAATGCGCGTCGGGCGGAATGGTTCTCTTCTTCGGCCATTTGCATCCGTAGGAGCATGGCTACGGTTTGGAGGTTGTTCTTGATGCGGTGGTGCATTTCTCTTATGATTGTTATCCCCGCTACAAGGGTGGCGTTCTCTATGGCCAAGGCTATTTGGTTGGCTAAGGTGGATAGGAAGCGGAGTTCCTCTTGGGAGAAAAGGCGCGGTTTTTCGGTGTAGCAGGCCAGTACTCCCCGCACTTTATCCCGCATCGTCAGCGGGACTGCCAGGAAGGCAGGGGTTTCTGTAAAGACTAATGGTTCGCCTTTTGAAATTACTTCTTCAAGCTTCGGGAGGGTTTGGGGAGGGCCGTAAGAAGCCCTGGGGACAAGTTCGCCTTTCTCATCAAGTAAGAGGAGGGAACAACCCGTGGCCTTTATCATCTTGGCGGCCATTTCAGCCACAACTTTGAGGACATCGTCAAGATAAAGTGGAGAGACTATGGTTTTGCTTACTTCGGCCAAGGCTAAAAGTTCTTCCAGCTGGCGCTGCATGTTGTCGTAGAGCATTGCTTTTTCAATTGCTCCGGCGGCTAAGTCGGCTACGAGGCTTAGGAGCTCTATCTCCTCTTGGGTGTAATCATGGTAAGAGGAGGTCTGGACATTCATAGCGCCGATTACCCTCCCTTGGATGGAGAGGGGAACGGCCATGAGGGATTTGAAATGCCATTCTTCTGTTTCCGGGAGGAGTTTGAAGCGGGGGTCTGAGGCTGCATCTTTTGCGGCCACGGGGATTGCGTGGAGTGCTGCCCAGCCGGTGAGGCCTTCCCCAAGGCGCAGTTTGGCTTTGCCTATGGCTTGGGGGGCAAGCCCGGTAGATGCTCTAAGCACCAAGTATTCCCCCGATTTGTCCAGGAGGTAAATGGAACAGGAATCCATCCCCATAACCTCGGCGGTGGTGCTGGTTATGAGTTGAAGGGTTGTAGCTAAGTCCAAGGCCGAGTTTATAGCGTTAGTTATGCGTCTTATGGCTGAGATAAGGGCTTCTTTCCCCATGGCTCTAGGGATATTATAAAGCTGGAAGTGGAAAAAGGGAAAACCCAGGTTTTAGTTCGTGGAGGGCACCCACACGCCCCCTACCCTCATCTAGTTTGCCAGCATCTTGGAGCACTTAAGGCGAGTGTGCAAGGGTTAGCAGCTCGCTCCTTT
>CAYOIS010000100.1:3441-7569 GCA_964404055.1 uncultured Anaerolineae bacterium
TTTTTGCGTGTCAAAGCTTTTCGTGCTAAACTATAAACGCTATTAAGGCAGGCGAGGGGGGAATTGCTCCGGCTCAGCAAAAATGGCCTTGTTTTCTATACTTTCCCCACTTTCCAAAGGTTTACTTGTGCTATCTTTACCCGCCTGGGAGGAGTAAGTAAGCCTCCTTTTGATTCCCTTAACGTAGGCCACACCGTTGGGGATGATTTGAGTGCGGTGGAGGAGAACCACCGCCTTATCTTTGAAGCCCTCGGCATTTCCAAGGAGCAAGTCGTTACCGCTCGCCAGGTCCATGGCCTCAGTTTAGCTTTGGTGGATGAAAGGCATAAGGGCAAAGTTGTACCTGATACTGATGGTTTGCTCACTTCTACCCCCGGCTTATACCTCATGCTCCGCTTCGCCGATTGCGTCCCTTTGGTCCTTTACGACCCCGTGAGGAATGCGGTTGGGTTGCTTCACGCTGGGTGGAAGGGGAGCATAATGGGGATAGCTTTCAAGGCTGTAGAGTTCATGCAAGAGGCCTTCGGTTCAAGGCCGGAGGAGGTTGTAGCCGGGGTAGGACCTTCCATAGGTCCTTGTTGCTATGAAGTTGGGGAGGATGTGGCCGGGCTGGCCCGTGAGTTCTGGCCTAATCCCCCTATCCTTCACACTCCCCAGGGCAGGATGCATCTGGACCTTTGGGAACTTAACAGGCAATGGCTCATTAAGGCGGGAGTCAAGAAAGTAGAAGTGGCCGGGATTTGCACTCGCTGCCGGAATGAGGAGTTCTTTTCTCACCGAGCTTCGGGGGGTCTTACCGGCCGCTTTGCTGTTGTGGTAGGGCTGAATGGAAGAGCTTGAGGCTAGGATTAAGAGGGTGAAGGAGAGGATTGCCGAAGCTGCCCTCCGTAAGGGCAGGGATCCCCAGGAAATTATCCTGGTGGCCGTAACCAAAGGGGTGGAGCCGGAGCGCATCATGGCCGCCGCCGAGCTTGGAATTGAACACTTCGGCGAGAACAGGGTCCAGGAAGCTCTGGAAAAAATCCCCAGGATAAATTTTCTGCTCCCCAAGCCCGTAACCTGGCACATGGTCGGCCACCTTCAGACTAACAAGGTGCCCAAAGCGGTCAGGCTCTTTGAGTTCATCCACTCCGTTGACAGTGTGAGGTTAGCGGTAGAGCTGAGCAAGAGGGCACTCTCCCTGGGCAAAACTATCCCCATCCTCCTGGAGGTCAACATTTCTGGGGAAGTGACTAAGTTCGGTTTCCATCCGGATGAAGTGGAGAGAGCTGTGCCCGAAATCCTTACCCTTCCCGGCCTTTCCGTTCAAGGCCTCATGACCATAGCCCCGATTGTCCAAGAGCCAGAGGAAGCGAGGCCTTACTTCAGGGCGCTTAGGGAGCTTCGGGACCGCTTGGCTGAGAAGTTCCCTCAGGCTTCCTGGAAGCACTTGTCCATGGGCATGACCGATGACTTTGAGGTGGCGGTGGAAGAAGGAGCTACTATGGTCAGGATAGGGAGGGCCATCTTCGGTGAGAGGAGGTAGTTCTTTTGATTAGGACGTTTTTCTACAACACCTTGGACCTCTTCTTCAACCTATGGTGTTTGGCCATCTTGGCCAGGGTCTTTTTCTCCTGGTTTGGAATAAGCCCGTATCATCCTGTGGCTCGCTTTATCTTTCGGGTCACAGAGCCAATCTTAGCCCCCTTGCGCCGGGTGATACCACCGATTGGGATGGTTGATATAACTCCGGCGGTTGCAATAGTGGCCCTCCAAATTGTCAAGGGTGTAATCCTGAAAGTGGTGGGGAACATATGGTAAGGGATATAAAGTTCCGCATAACGAGCGCCGAGAGAGGAGCTGCCTTCACAGTAGTTATCGTCCCCGGGGCCAAGCGCACTGAGATTGTTGGCCGGTATGGGGAAGCGATTAAAATAAGGGTTGCGGCTCCCCCGGAGAAAGGGAAAGCCAATGAGGAGCTCCTCAACTTTCTGGCTGACAAACTTGAGGTAAGAAAAGAGCAGCTGGAAATAGTGGCTGGGGCTACGTCCCGCAAAAAATTGGTTTCCGTAACTGGGATGGAGCCGGCCGAAGTAGAGAAGAAGCTGCTCTTGTAAAATCCTTGCAAGGAGGCAAGCCATGGAAATCAAGAAAGTTGGCGTTGTCGGATGTGGGATAATGGGCTCAGGCATAACTGAGGTCTGCGCCCGAGCCGGATACCAAGTAGTGGTCCGGGAGGTCAATGACGAGCTCCTCAATAAGGGCCTGGACCGGATAAAGGAATCCATGAGCAAGGCTGTTTCCAGGGGTAAACTTACCCAAGCGGAGATGGATGCGGCTTGGGCCAGGATAAAAGGCACTACATCTATGGAAGACTTTGCCGATTGCGACTTGGTCATTGAGGCGGTGGTGGAGAACCTGGAGCTGAAGAAGCAAGTGTTCTCCGAACTTGACCGCATAACCCCGCCCCACGCTATCCTTGCTTCCAACACTTCCTCACTTTGCATCACTGCAATGGCTGCCGTTACAAAGCGGCCGGATAAGGTCCTTGGCCTCCACTTCTTCAACCCGGTCCCGATTATGCCCCTTCTGGAAATGGTCAGGACCATACTTACTTCGGAGGAGACCCTGGAAATAGCTCGGAAGTTCGGTGAATCTTTGGGCAAAACCATAGTAGTGGCCAAGGATTCCCCCGGCTTCATTGTAAACGCCCTGCTTATCCCTTTCCTCTTGGATGCGGTAAGGATGGTAGAATCGGGCTACGCTACGAAGGAGGACATTGATACTGCCATAAGGCTTGGCCTCAATCATCCAATGGGACCGCTCACGCTTCTGGACCTTGTAGGGCTTGATACTACCCTTTACATTGCCGATGCCATGTATGAGGAGCTCAAGGACCCGAGGTACATAGCGCCTCCACTTTTGCGGAGGATGGTCCTGGCTGGGAAGCTCGGGCGGAAGAGCGGGGAAGGCTTCTACAAGTACTCTTAAGTCTTGGAGGTGGTTCCTATGGACCTGAACCTCACCGAGGAGCAGAAGCTTATCCAGGAAAAGGCCAGGGAGTTCGCCAGCAAAGAGCTGGAGCCAATCGCCTCAAAGCTGGATGAGCTTGCTAAACCACCGATAGAGCAATTCCGTAAGCTTGGTGAGCTTGGCTTTTTGGGTCTCATGGTCCCGGAAGAATACGGTGGCTCCAAAGCCGATACCGTTAGCTACGTGCTGGTAATAGAGGAGCTATCGCGAGCCTGCGCCTCTACAGGTATAATGGTGTCAATACAGAACTCCCTGGTCTGCCAACCTATTGCCCTTTTTGGGACCGAAGAGCAGAAGAAGCGGTACCTTCCAGGCTTAGCCTCGGGGAAAGCCATAGGAGCCTTCGCCCTTACGGAGCCCGAAGCAGGTAGCGATGCTGCCGCTATCCGGACAAGGGCGGTGAGGGATGGCGATTACTATGTGATTTCCGGCCTAAAGCACTTCATAACAAACGGCTCCATAGCTGATGTGGTTATAGTTTTTGCTACGGTTGACCCCTCCCTCCGCCACAAGGGCATAACGGCTTTCATTGTAGAGAAGGGTACGCCCGGCTTTAGGCCAGGGCGTGAGGAAAACAAAATGGGCATAAGGGCTGCTAGTACCTCAGAGCTAATTTTTGAAGAGTGCCGAGTTCCCGTTTCTAACAGGCTGGGGCAGGAAGGTGAGGGATTTAAGATTGCCCTGATGATGCTTGATTCGGGGAGGATAGGGGTAGCAGCGCAGGCGGTGGGGATAGCTCGCCGCGCCTATGAGGAAGCATTGAAATACGCTAAGAGCCGGCAGCAATTTGGCCAACCCATTGCCCAGTTTCAGGCCATTCAGTGGATGCTTGTGGATATGGCTACCAGGATAGAGGCAGCGAGGCTTCTTACCCTAAAAGCTGCCCTCAAGAAAGATGCTGGGGAGCGCTACACCAAAGAGGCCGCTATGGCCAAACTGTTTGCTTCGGAAACGGCTGTTTGGGTTACTGACCGCGCAATCCAGATACATGGTGGTTACGGTTACATGAAGGAGTACGTGGTAGAGCGCCTCTACCGCGATGCCAAAATAACCGAAATCTACGAGGGCACAAGCGAAATCCAGCGCTTGGTCATAGCTAACCAGATTCTGCAAGAG
>CAYOIS010000101.1:0-7519 GCA_964404055.1 uncultured Anaerolineae bacterium
ACGCTAAAACGCCCCGTCTCTCCGAAAATCTACTGGGTACTTGCACCTTTAGTTGGCTTGCTCCAGCTTGATAGTCCGGCTAAAATGAAATAAACTTGTGGAGGAGAAGGTTATGCTTCCAAGGAGCAGCGGTGTTCTTCTACACATCTCGTCTCTCCCCAGCGTCTTTGGCATAGGCGACCTCGGCCCCGAAGCTTATCGGTTCGTAGATTTCTTAGCCGAGGCAGGCCAAACTTTTTGGCAAATCTTGCCATTGAACCCGCCTGGAGTTGGCAATTCCCCGTACGTTTCCTCTTCGGCAATGGCTGGAGCTGAGCTTCTGATAAGCCCGGAAAAATTGGCTGAGGATGGACTGTTATCCCCCCAAGATTGGCAAAATCTCCCAACTTTCCCTCAAGACCGGATAGATTACTGCGCTGTTAGGGCTTTCAAAGGGCGCCTCTTGCGCAAAGCTTTTGATAATTTCAAAGCCTCCGGTTGCTTCCAAGCCGAGTTTGAAATTTTCTGCTGCCAGCAGGCTCACTGGCTTGATGATTATGCCCTTTTCATGGCCATTAAGGAAGCTCACCGCGGTGCAGCGTGGAATGAATGGGGGCCAGAGCTGGCTCTACGTCGTCCTGAAGCTTTGGAAAGCGCTCGCCAAAAATTGGCCGAGGAAATCCTCTTCCACAAGTTTTCCCAGTTCATCTTTGACCGGCAATGGAAAGCCTTGAAAGGCTACGCTGCTGAAAAAGGCATACGCTTTATAGGCGATATCCCAATTTACGTAGCTTACGACTCGGCTGATGTTTGGGCTCATCCCGAACTCTTCCGCTTGGACGAAAGAGGCCTACCTACTGTGGTGGCAGGCGTCCCTCCCGATTACTTCAGCCCCACGGGGCAGCTTTGGGGGAACCCCATCTACCGCTGGGAAGTTCTGGCCGAAAGCGGCTACGATTGGTGGATAAAGCGGTTTCAGCGTGTCTTGGAATACGTAGACGTAGTTCGGGTTGACCACTTCCGAGGCTTTGAAGCTTATTGGGAAGTGCCGGCTGGGGAGGAGACCGCAATCAAAGGGCAGTGGGTTAAGGGGCCAGGGGCTGAACTGTTCAATGCCGTAAAATCAGCTTTGGGCGAAGTCCCAATCATAGCCGAAGACCTGGGCTACATCACGCCGGAGGTAGAAGAATTGCGGGAGCAATTTGGCTTTCCGGGGATGAAAATCCTCCAATTTGCCTTTGGTTCTGGGCCTGATAACCCCCACCTTCCCCACAATTACCCCCGCAACTGTGTAGTTTACCCCGGAACTCACGATAACGATACAGCCATAGGCTGGTTCAGCTCGGCCTCTGAAGAAGTGAAGGAGCATTTCTGCAAGTATACCGGAACTGACGGCCGTGAGGTCAATTGGGTTATGGCTCGCCTGGCGATGGCTTCGGTAGCAAATTTGGCAGTAATCCCTCTTCAGGACATATTGGGCCTGGGAAGCGAAGCCCGCATGAATTACCCTGGCCGTCCGGAAGGAAACTGGCAGTGGCGTTTCTTACCAGGCTCTTTAACCTCTGAAATGAAATATCGCCTTGCCGAACTTACCGGCCTTTACGGGAGGTGGCGCAAGGGATGAATTTGGAAAAGACTAAGGGTTTTGGTAAAATGAAAAGGGCCCCTCTGAGCCCCCAAGAACCGCGGGAGGGAGCAGAGGAATGAGAAAGTTCATCTTCTGCACAGGAGGAGTTGTTTCTTCTGTGGGGAAGGGGGTAACTGCCGCCTCCATTGGCCGGATACTAAAAAGCTGTGGCCTGGCTGTTACCCTTCAAAAACTTGACCCCTACATAAACGTTGACCCAGGAACTATGTCACCCTACCAACACGGAGAAATCTTCGTCACCGAAGACGGAGCCGAGACCGATCTGGATTTGGGGCACTACGAGCGCTTCATAGACGAAAACCTCTCTCGCTCCTCTAACGTCACTGCAGGCCAGATTTATGCCGAAGTCATTGCTAAAGAGAGGCGCGGCGATTACCTGGGAGGGACCATACAAGTAATCCCACACATAACCGATGAAATAAAACGGCGCATAATCCAAGCCGCCGATGAGCATCAAGCCGAGGTCACTGTAGTAGAAGTTGGGGGAACAGTTGGAGACATAGAAGGACAGCCTTTCCTGGAAGCAATAAGGCAGATGCGCAAGGACTTCGGCCGGGAGAACACCCTCTACATCCACATCACCCTTCTTCCTTACATAAGTTCCACCGGCGAACTGAAGACTAAGCCCACCCAGCACAGCGTAAAGGAGCTGCGTTCCATGGGCATCCAACCCGATGTCATAGTTTGCCGCTCCGACTACCCCATGGATGAATCCCTCAAAGATAAAATAGCCCTTTTCTGCGACGTGGAGAAGAGGGCAGTTATACCCCTCATAACCGTTGAGACCATCTACGAGGTGCCGCTCATCTTGGAGAAGGCGGGCCTTGGAGATTTCATCCTGGAAAAACTCCAGATTGGCGGCAAGAAGCCGGATTTAGAAGAGTGGGCGGAAATGGTGGAGGAGATTAAGAGGCCGAAGGAGAAGATAAGGGTGGCGATTGTGGGCAAATACATCCAGCTTGTGGACGCTTACATAAGCGTTAAAGAAGCGTTGCGCCACGCCGCCGTCCACGAAGGGTGCGATGTAGAGATTGAGTGGATAAACTCTGAGGAGCTGGAAAGAGGGAGTGCTCTGGACAAGCTGAGCAAAGTGGATGGGATAATAGTTCCGGGGGGATTTGGCTACCGAGGGATTGAAGGGAAGATAATCGCTACCCGTTTTGCCCGCGAGAGGAAAATTCCGTTCTTGGGCTTATGCCTCGGTATGCAAGTGATGGTCATAGAGTTTGCCCGCCACGTTCTGGGAGCTGAAGAAGCTAACAGCACCGAATTTAACCCCAATACCCCCTACCCTGTGATTGACCTTCTCCCTTGGCAGAGGGGGATAGATAGGCTGGGAGGGACAATGAGGCTTGGGGCTTACCCTTGCAAGCTCGTCCCAGGCACGAAGGCTGCCAAAGCCTACGGCACCGATTTAGTCCATGAGCGCCACCGCCACCGTTACGAATTCAACAATGCTTTCCGTGAGCTTCTTACTTCCCATGGCCTAATAATCTCTGGGACTTCCCCCGATGGAGAGCTGGTAGAAATCGTGGAGCTGGCTGATCATCCTTGGATGGTAGCAAGCCAATTCCATCCCGAATTCAAATCCAGGCCGAACCGACCTCACCCCCTCTTCCGAGGCTTCGTGCAGGCGGTCAAGGAGTACCGTTCGGCTTCTCGGGGGTGATGCTTATGCCAAGGCAGTTGGCAGTCCCAGCCTTGGGCCTACTGTATGTAGCCTGCGTGGTCACAAGCAACGTTGGTTTCAAGCTTTCGGCGGAAAGCCATAACTGGCGTGGCTTTTTGGCTTGGCAAGTGGTGGGGAACCTCGCTGGCTTTTTAGGGGTCATATCCTTCACCTTACTTCTCAAGTTCATCCCACTCTACCTCGCTTACGGTATTTTCATGGGCCTTGGCTTCCTGGCTGTCCAGGTGGTGGCTGCCAGGCTCATATTTAAAGAGCCAATCCGTTCAGTACAGTGGATAGGCGTAACCCTTATACTTGTGGGGATATTCCTCATTGCATTAGGGCGGAAAGAGTGAAAAGGGCCATCGCTTTAAGCCCAGCCATCTTGGCTTTAGCCACTTACATTGTAACCCTTTCCCCAAGCGTTGTGGAAGGCGACCCTGGGGAATTTCAGTTCGTTCCCTACATCTTGGGGATACCGCACCCCCCAGGCTATCCGCTTTACTGCCTTTTAGGATGGGTTTGGAGCCACTTGCTCCCTTTTGGGGATGTAGCTTTTAGGATGAACCTTTTTTCTGCCATCTGGGGTGCAGCAGCCGTCGGGGTTTTAGCCTTGCTGGGATTAGAGGCAAGTGGAACAAAGTGGTGGCCGCCTGTTATCGGAGCCTTGGCTTTCGCTTTCTCCCAAACCTTCTGGAGCCAATCCACCGTCGCTGAAGTGTACTCGTTAAACGCTTTCCTCGTCATTGTTTTCCTGTGGGCCGTCATCAAAGGCCTGGATTTAACCGTATTAGCCTTCATCACTGGGCTTGGATTGGCCCACCACCGCAGTTTCCTCTTCTTCCTCCCTGGAACCTTGATTTTCTACTTAATCAAAGGCAAGAGGCCGCAGGGTTCACCCTTGAAGGCTTTGGCTTTTTTCTTAGCCCCCCTTCTCCTTTACCTCATCATCCCGCTGCGAGCATTATCCTTGCCTTACCTCAAAGTCCAGCTCAGTCCCGGTGATACCCTTGTCCTCTACGGCAACTCCTTCGGAGATTTCTTGGACTTCATCCTGGCTAAGAGGTTCGGTGGGTTGGTCAAATGGGAAGCCATCGGGCTTGGGAGGGCCATTGAAGCGCTGCGCTGGTTTGGAGAAGAGTTCGGATGGGGAGGGGTTATCTTAGGAGCAATTGGGTTTGCGGGGCTTGTGCTCCGGCGTCGTTGGGATATCCTGGCTCTGACGGGCTTGGGGTTTGCAAGCCTTGTAGCTTTCAACCTCGCTTACCTCATAGGCGACATCCGCTTCCTTTACATCCCAGCTTACCTGGTCTTTGCCTTTTGGATCTCGTGCGGGGCGCATGAATTCGCTGATAGACTCGGGAGCAAAGCCTCAATCCTCCTGCTCCTCCCAATAGCCTTGTTTATTCAAAATTTCCAAGCCCTGAACCATGCCCACAGAACTCCAGTAGCCGAGAGGTGGAACTACATCTTGAGCCTTCCTCTGCCTGAAGGTTCAATTTTGGTCAGCAACGACCGCGATGAACTCACTCCGCTTTACTACTTCCAGCTTGTGGAGAAGAAGAGGCCAGACCTAATACCGCTCTACCCGCTCATAACCCCTGAACTCAGCGATATTGGGCTTGTTTTGGACCGAGCCTTAGCTTCTGGCCGGCCGGTTTTCACCATAAAGCCAATGGAAGGCTTGGAAGTGGCTTACAAAGTCCGGGAATGGAATGGAATCTGGAAAGTGGAAGGTAGGGTTAGCGGGGAAGGGCTTACTCCCTTGAACCTCAAAGTTTCGGATTCCCTCATCCTGGCCGGATACAAGCTAAGGGAAAAGGGTATGGGGGTAGAGATAGCCATCTATTGGAAAGTCCTTTCCCCCTTGGGGGAAGATTTGCACAGCTACATTCACCTCCTGGGAGCTGCTGGGGAGCGGGTGGCCGGGAGTGACCATCGGCCGGGAGGTGTATTCTACCCTTCGTCCTTGTGGAAGCCAGGCCAGATTCTGGAGGATATACACTGGATTGAAGGGAGGGTTGCTTTTCCATTGCGCCTCAGGGCAGGGTTGTACCGATGGCCTTCTTTAGAGCCTTTTGGCCAAGCAGTTGAATTTGAGGCGAGGCCATGAGCGAACGCCTTGACCGAATTGGGCTTTTCTTTGCCCTATTTGTCTTCCTGTTGCTGGGTTCGTTGAACTTGAGCCTTCCAGGCCTCCATTACGATGAGGCCAGAGAAGCAGGCCTAAACGCCATGGAATTCCTCCGAGGCCTTCCTATTACCGCTTTCCGAAATGCTCAACTCCGCATAGGCTCTGTAAGCATCCCCCTCATGGTTCAGGATTACATCGGTGCTTTGAACGTTTTCCTTGCCATACCTTTCCTTGGCGCTTTCGGGATAAGGGTGGAGGCATTGAGACTATTCACTCTCTCCGTAGGCGCCGGTACGATTTTCCTAACCTGGAGTTTAGCTCGTAAGCTCGGTGGGCCTTTGGCAGGGTTTGGGACCGCCATCCTCTTGGCTTTTAACCCCTCTTTTGTTTTCTGGAGCCGGCAGGGGATTTTCGTCACCAACATAGTATCCCTCTTCCTAGTGGCCAGCCTCCTCTGCGCGCTGCGTTGGCGGGAGAAGTGCAATCCACGCGACCTATACTGCTTAGCTTTGCTCTGGGGGCTTGGCGTTTATTCCAAAGCCATTTTCCTATGGGCCATATTGGCCATGGTCCTTTTGGCTTTGGTTCTACCCAACCGTAGGCTCCCCCCGCCGAAGGAGCTCGCTTTTGCCTTGATTGCCTTCCTCCTTCCATTAACCCCTTTACTCCTCTTCAATGCTCTGACCGGGGGCACAATCCTGGCAGTTGCTCAGAACCTCCGTTTCTCATACTACGGGATAAACAACTTGGCTTTGGGGGCTAATTTGGCCGCAAGGCTTAAGCAGCTCGTAACTCTATTGAGAGGTGATCACCTCTGGTACCTTGGGGGGATTTTCTCCAATCCAGTGGCTCCTTGGGTTGCGGGAGGATTTGTGTTGGTCACTTTGCTTTTGGCATTAGCGGGTAGAGCCCAGTGGCGAGCTTTACTCCCTGCAGGAATCATCGGCTTCATCGTGGTGGAAAGCGCTTTCACCATAAGCGGCCTATTCATAACCCACTATTTCCTGCTCCTGCCCCTTCTGGCCATTTCCGGCGGGGTAGGCTTTGGGCTTCTACTCAAGAAATCCAGCTCCTCACGCATCCTAAAGGCCCTCGCTGTTGTGGCTTTCATCCTCTGGGCCAGCAGGGATCTTTACATAACCGCGCTCTACCACCGAGCTTTGGCCGCCACGGGAGGGCATTCATCCCACTCCAATGCTGTGTATGAACTGGCTCATCACCTCCTTTCCTGGAAAGGGAACCCGGTGATAGCGCTGGATTGGGGGATAGATGCCCCTTTGCGTTTCCTCACCTTAGGCGAGGTAAAGCCCGTAGAAATATTCGGATACGAGAGCTTCCATGCGCCCGATCCTGGGTTTAGGGAGAGAGCTTCTCTCTTTCTCAATCCTGGGACTATTTTCATCGCCCATGGCCCTGAGGATACAGTGTTTAAGGGAAGGGTGGAGGCTTTAGAATCGCTGGCTGAAGAGAAGGGTTTAAAGCTTGAAGAGATTGCCCACTTTCGGGAGAGGAGCGGGCGATTACTTTACATAATTTTGCAATTGAGGTAATTGGGCATGCCTGACTTATTCTCCTGGATTGCGCCCATTTACGATCGGATATTTTCCCCGGCCGGCCCTGAGATTTTATCCTGGTTGGACGTGAGAGTAGGGGAGGTCGTTCTGGACGTTGGGGGAGGGACTGGAAGGGTAGCTGAGGCTTTGAAGGGGAAAGCAAGAGTTATAGTAGTGGACCCATCACTGGGGATGGTGGTGCGTGCAAAGAGGAAAGGCCTCATGGTTTGCGTTGCTCGTGCCGAGTCCCTCCCTTTCCCCTCTGAATTCGCCAATGGGGTTATTGTGGTAGATGCTTTCCACCACTTCCACAACCACCTTTTAGCGGCGCAGGAAATAATGCGGGTGCTTAAGAAGGGAGGGTGGCTCTTCCTTGAAGAGCCGGACATAGCAAACTTGGCGGTTAAGCTCATAGCTTTGGGGGAGAAGCTGCTTCTTATGCGCAGCCGCTTTCACGATTTTGCAACTTTAGCTTCTTTCTTCCTAAGCAGAGGGGGGCGTTTGCTCCGCTCTGAAAGGCGGGCAGGTTTCCTCCG
>CAYOIS010000102.1:0-7380 GCA_964404055.1 uncultured Anaerolineae bacterium
GGCCGGGGGGAATACGCCCGACGGAATTGGTACACCCCAGTTGATTTGAAAACTTGACAGGCCTAAAGGGGGTAATATAATCTTCTATGTAAGTCAAACTTCCATCGGAGGTGATAGGGATGAGAGGGCTAAGGTGGCTGGCTCTGATTGTCATGTTGGCTTTAGTGGCTGCACCAGCTTTTGCTCAAGGAGGAACTTCTGGAGAGCTGGCCATTTATACCCGCTATCCTTCCCGCATCATTGAACCAGGCAGAACCCCTTATTTTGACCTCACTATTAAAAACAACGGCACTGTTCCACGCACCGTCCGTCTTGAAGTTAAGGGCTTGCCAGAAGGATGGACGGCTACTTTCCGCGGTGGCGGGGATATAATTCAGGCTGTATTTGTCCAGCCAGGTGAGGAAGCATCAGTTAGCCTTAGGCTTGAGCCACCAGCCGGCCTTTCTTCAGGCTCTTTCTCCTTCCAAGTAGTCGCCGAAAGCTCCGGAGTTACCGCCTCATTCCCACTAGAAATCGCCTTTAAGGAGAAGCTTCCTCCCAAGCTCTCCATGGAAGTAGGATTGCCTACACTGAAAGGCACCTCTACTTCTACCTTCCGCTACGATGTAACCGTAAAGAATGAGGGGGATGAGGATATAACGGTTAACTTGAGCGCCGAGGCACCAAAAGGTTTTATCGTCAGCTTTAAGTCCATCGGCAAAGATGTATCCAGTATTCCCATAAAGGCCAATAGCTCCGAACGTTTGACCGTGGAAGTTGAGCCTTTTGCCATGTTGCCAGCTGGAAGTTATTCCATAAACCTCAAGGCTGAAGGACATGAAGCAGTTGCTACCGCTACCATCATAGCCGAAATAACCGGCCAGCCTCGCTTGTCCATCACCACGCCCGATGGGAGGCTTTCCGGCCAAGCTTATGCCGGACGCGAATCCCCAATCAAATTAATAATTAAGAACAACGGTTCAGCTCCGGCTTACGGGGTAAAACTCAGTGCTTCCGAACCTTCGGGATGGAGTGTAGAATTTGAGCCAAAGGAGATTGCCGAAATACCGGCCGGGACCCAGATGGAGGTAACTGCCAAGGTTCGCCCTGGGGAGAAAGCCGTTGCCGGTGATTACATGATTACAATCACAGCTATACCGAAGGAAGGCTCCAGCGCCTCCGCCGATTTCCGCATTACCGTCCTTACCTCAACCCTTTGGGGAGTGGTAGGCATAGGGATAATAGCAGTGGCCGTTCTGGTGGTTGCCGTAGCAGTAATGCGCTTCGGGCGGAGGTAGACCCACGCAACCCCCTGAGGAGGCTAACAAACCCCAAGTTAACGGGGGTAGAGGGGAGTGAGCTCGTCCCCCTTAACCCCCAACGAGGGATAAAAGGGGCAAGATGCCTACCCGTGCAAATCGGCTATGAGTAGAACCTAAGGCTTCAGCGCCCCCAGCCAATGGATGTGGGGAAACGCTTGCAAGGGGGTTACGGGGGCAATGGGCAAAGCTTTCTCCCGAAAATCCGAAGGCGAGGGTAAGCTATGGCGGAATTGGTTATAGAGACTAAAGAGCTTACCAAGCGTTATGGTGATTTAACGGCTGTAGACAATCTTAACCTTAAGGTCTATGAAGGAGAAGTTTTCGGCCTTTTAGGGCCAAACGGCTCCGGCAAAACCACTACTATCCTAATGCTCCTGGGCCTGACGGAGCCAACCTCAGGCAGCGTGAGGGTGCTTGGGTTTGATCCCGCCCGCCAACCTCTGAGCGTAAAGTCCAGGGTGGGATATCTGCCAGAGCTGGTCGGTTTTTACGAAGACCTCACAGCTTGGGAAAACATAATTTACATAGCTAAGCTCAATGGTTTGCCCCGTCGGGAGGCATATCAACGAATAGAGCGGGCCCTGAAGCAAGTTGGGCTGGAAGAGGTAGCCAACAAGCCTGTAGCGACTTTCTCCCGTGGGATGCGCCAGCGCCTTGGCTTGGCCGAAATCTTGATTAAAGAGCCGAAGCTAATCATCTTAGATGAGCCTACCCAAGGGTTGGACCCAGAAGGAGCGAGGGAATTTCTGGAATTAATCCGAAAGCTCAAAGGCCAAGGGATAACTATATTGCTTTCTTCCCACATCCTATCGCAAGTTCAGAAGATTTGTGACCGCGTTGGGCTTTTCTATCAAGGGAAGATGGTTCTGGAGGGGAGCGTCAGCGAGCTGGCCCGAAAAGTTTTGGGAAGTGCTTATCGGATACAATTGGAGGTTCAAGGTATACCCGAGGCCATAATCAAGGCGCTCAAGGGCATCCCCGGGGTTCAAGATGTAAACCATCAAGCCCCTGATATTTACGAAGTGCAAGCTAAAGAGGACTTGCGCGCTGAAGCTGTGAAAGCTGTTGTAGAAGCTGGCGGGAAACTCAAAGGCATAATGATTGAGGAGCCAAGCCTTGACGAAATCTATACCCGTTACTTTGAGAAAGGGGGGATGGGGAAATGAGGTCTTCTAGGGAAGGGTCGCCTTGGACCGGCCTCTGGGCCGTTGTGACTAAAGAGATGGCTGACCATTTGACCAGTGCTCGGATGCAGATTTTGGAGGTTCTCATTGCTCTTACAGCTTTGGGTACAGTTTATGCTGCGGTTCAAGAGATAAGGGCAGTAATAGGGCACGACCCCTTCCTCTTCCTCAAGCTATTCACGGTGAACAAAGACCCGTTGCCTGCTTTCGTCGGGCTCATGGGTTTCCTCGTGCCTTTAGTGGCCATAGCCTTGGCCTTTGATGCTGTGAACGGGGAATTCAACCGCCGGACCATCTCAAGAGTCCTTGCGCAGCCCATTTACCGGGATGCTTTGCTTTTCGGCAAATTCTTGGCTGGCTTCTTCACTTTGGCAATTGTATTGGTAACGATATGGCTATTGGTGATGGGGCTGGGGCTTCTTTCCCTCGGTGTCCCTCCGAGGGGTGAAGAGGTTTTGAGGGGGCTTATTTATTTAGGAGCTTGCCTCTTCTACGGCGGGATATGGCTTGCTCTGGCCCTCCTCTTCTCTGTCGTATTCCGGCAGCCGGCTACAGCGGCTTTGGCTTCAATGGCTGTGTGGCTTTTCTTCACCGCTTTCTGGGGGATGATTGCGGACGTATTAGCCCCAATTTTGCGGCCTGTCCGGTTCGGCCTGCCGGAGGAGTTCTTGGCCCAAATTCAGGCGGCGTTGGCCCTATCACGCCTTTCCCCCAACATCCTCTATAGCGAGATTACACTGGCTCTCCTAAGGCCAGAAGTCAGAGCACTTGGGCCGCTCTTGACTTTCCAGCTCCAGGGGGCAATACTCGGTTCACCTCTGCCTTTGAGCCAAAGCTTAATGCTAATCTGGCCCCACCTCACAGGCCTTATCGCTTCCACCATCCTGCTCTTCGCTCTTAGCTACGTCCTCTTCCAGAGGCAGGAGATAAGAGCCTAAGGCTTTGCCCCCTTTTTCCAGCAGTACCCTGACTTCAACCAGCCAGTGATGCACCAGCAAGGCACCTTGTGAGAGGGGTCAAAAACAGGCCAGAATTGTTTGGGAAGCTGGTGGTAATCCCCTATCTCAAGGGCCGGCTTCTCAGCAAAGGTGTCTACGAAGAGCAGACGCCTCCCAGGATTGGCTTTGGCGTAGTCCAAGAGGGCAGCCATGGCCTTCCCGGTGTAGGTTGTTTCCAAGGGTAACCCTTCAAGTTCGCCAGCTATCTCTACTGCTCTCAAAGCCTCGGGCGTGGGGTGGGCATATCCTGGCCCAAGGTAATTACCCAGCAACTCTACCTCCTCCGCCTTTATTTCCACCGGAGGAACTTCGGGGGCAAGCCTGCAGAGAAAGCGAGCTGTCTTGTTAACCATGCCGGCTACTTTCCTGCGATTGGCTATACTTTCTTCAGTTACCTGCACCCCAATGATTCGGCATTTCAGGTTTGCCAATTTCGCACCTAAGAGAAGTCCGGCAAAAGTCCCGCACGAGCCTACTGCTACGAATATTGCTTCCGGTTCAGGAAGGCCCATGGAGTCCAGCTGGGCCTTGATTTCTAAAGCAGCATTGACATAGCCCAGGATCCCGAGAGTGCTTGAAGCTCCAGGGTAAATGAAGTAAGGAGGTCTGCGGGAAAGGGAAAAGTGGCGCAAGTATTGCCATACAAAGGAGAGGGCAAGCCCGGGATAATCTCCGCAAAAATGGAATTCGGCTCCGAGGGGAACGGTCATCAGGAGGTTTTGGCGTATCTCCTCTCCTAAAGGTTCGCAGAAATAGCAGCAGACTGCCTTCAAACCGAATTGCCGAGCGATTACAGCGGTGGCTAAGGTGTGGTGGGATCCAAGGCCTCCGCCGGTTATCACTACCTGAGCTTTTCGCCTCAGGATGTCGGCGAAGATGAACTCAAACTTGCGTATCTTGTTCCCCCCGTAGACAGGATGGCTTAACCCATCCCTCTTGACCCAGATTTCGGCTCCAAAGCGGGAGGAAAGCTTCTCCATAAAGGTTAGAGGGGTCGGCAAATTGGCCAAGGGGATGAAGGGGATTTTGCCTTTAAGGGCTGGGAATTGGGCAAAAATCGCTCGCTCTTCCATATCACCTCCTTAAATTGGCGAAAACTTCCCAAGGCCAGCCTGAGGTCATGTGGTCGGGATTGTTCATCCCCCAAGTGATGCCTCCGGGGCAGAAGAAGGAGATGTTCACTTGCTTGGTGAGGATTGGGACGACGGTGGAATTGCGGCATAGGGACATATCAGCCGTTGTCTTGTAAATTATGGCCTCAAATCCAGCTGTGACCAGGTAGCTTTGGAAGAGGGTGCGGGTTAAGCTTTGCCAGCTTTTGAAAGGAGCAAGCTTGCTCAGGGCCTTGTTCGCCAAGGTTATGAAACGAGCCTTCGCTGTCTCACCGTCCAGCAACTGATTAGCTGATATTTCCAGGCGATTGTTGTGACCTTTCCAAAGAACCTCTTTCCCCACCTTCTCTACCAAATCCTTAAGTGTGAAAAAGTTGGCTCGGATTATCACAACTTCGGGCTGGCCAGGGAAATTATTCATTGGGCCTATGAGGAGACCACGCACCGGGAACGGAAGCTTTGGTGAAAGGCGAAGTTCAAACGGCTTCTGGGGTTCCTTTAGGCCAAGGATAATAGGGGACCATCGGCAGACTTGGATGGAGCCAGGCAGGATTTTCAAAATCTGGCCTTCCCCAGCAAGCCGGACAGCATCGCAGTAAGATACACCTTGGTAAACGGGGATATACGGGTATTGCTCTGGGTCTGATAGCCTTTTAACCCCTACCATTCTCCCTCCGGGATTTCTGGGATTAAGGGATGGCGGAAGCGTTCCCGGCTCAGAAGCAGGGGGAATTGGCGCCTTGCGGTCCCCATCACAAGCCAGAAAGCGAGGGAGTCTTGCCTCCGGATCGGTTTTTCCCCAATTGCCAGTTGGACCAGCTCCAACAGATGAATAACTGGACGGAGGTTTGGGTCAGCCAGCCTGGCTACTGAAAGCATCGCTAAGCAGCCTGCGCAATAGACAGAGGTAGCATCGGCTTTAGTCTTGCGGTGGTCCCTGGAGGTACTTCGGGCGGAGGCGAGGATGGAAAATGGATGGTAGGCTGAAAGGGGAGAAAAGCCTCCACCGATTCCACAGCACAGCTGGCTTTCCTTGTGGTGGGGTGCTTCCCGTACTTCTACACCGATAAGGCTGAGGATTTTCCTGGGGATTTCGGCAAAATTTCCCCTTAGCAGGCGAGAGTGGCATGAATCCTGCACGGTCACTTCTATCCCAAGAGGTTTTATAGGCCCAAATTTACCCTGCTCCAGTCCTCCCAAGATGGATTCAAAGTAGTGAGAGAAGCTGAGTCCTGAGAAATCGGCCCCGAACTGAGGTAGGACGTTCTTGAGCATATTGAGGCAAGCGGTACAAAGGACATAAACTTGTTCAGCTTGGAGCTGGCGGAACCAGAGGGTAAGTCTGGCGGCTACTTGTTCCACTTCCTCGTATAGGCCCATCCTGAAGAGCATTTCCCCGCAGCAGTAATCCAGGCCCCCTCGGATTTCCACTCCTTGGAAGAGGCGGGAACGAGTAAGGTACGGGACCATTAGGAGATTACAGCCGGAGTAAAGGAAAGTGCGAGTTGGCTTTACCTTTCTCCATTCGGCTACCATTTGGCGTTCCTCAAGGGGAAGACGAGCTAAGACATCGGTACGGAAGTTAGGCCGGGCATGAGGTAGGAAGTAGCGGGCGTAGAGGGGGAGGCCTCGTTCCTTCCAAAGTTCATGCCATACGTCCAGGATAAGGTTAGCAGGTTTGGCATCTTCGGGGCAGAAATAGTTGCAGGCCATGCAGGAAGTGCAGCGTTTTAGCACTATGGACGGCTTCCCTTGCAGAAGCTTTTCCATTTCCTCGGAGGCCTTTTCCTGAGGTAGATTGAGGACTGGGCAAAGGTGAAAGCAGTTCCCGCACAATTTACATTTCTCTCTAGCGAATGGTTCCCGGCGATACATGGCGCTCCACCATAGTTATGGCTTTATTGGGGCAAGCATCGGCGCATTTACCGCAGCCGAAGCATATCCCCGTGAAGATGCTTTTCCCATTCTTAATGGACCTTGCACTGAATGGGCAAGCCTTTACGCATTCCCCCAAGCCTTCACAACGGGCAGGATCGGTTTTGGAAATGTAAGGGCCGGGGATGAATGGGTAAACTTTCTGGCCCAGTTCTCGGTTGAGGATGTAGGGGACGCAGCCGCATGTGCAGCAATTGCAAATCACGTATTCGGGGCCTCCATGGGCTGGGCAATGGACGAAAGCCATTTGCCACATTCCGAGGCTATGGCATCGGGTAACGATTTCCTTGGCTTCTTCCTTGGTGATAGGGCGGTAATCCTTAGGGAAAGCTTTCTCCCAAACTTCAGCCCCGACGGCTATTACGATATCGGTCTCCAAGGGGTGAGGGCAAGCTTGGTGGGAAATCCGGCAGCGGCACGGCCCTACTGCTATGAGTCCTTCCACTTGGTCTATCAAGCCCAGGACTTGAGGGAATGGGATAGGTTTAGCCGCATCGGCCAAGCGGGCGAAAGGGGCTGCCAGGGCCCATCCCAAAGCCCAGCGGAGGATAGGTTGAGCTCCCAACTTCTTCCATTTCCCTTGTAGCAAGGAGAAGCTGAAGCTTAGGAGTGGGAGTTCAAGGTAGCGAGCAAAAAAGTAAAGCAAAGTTTTTTCGCCTACCGAATGAAAGCGCGACATTTTATCCCTTATTTTATTTTACCACAGGGTATGGGAAACTCCAAAAGCGGGCCAGGGTTACCAGCGCTTTCCAGTTTTCAGGGCTGAGAGGTGATGGGCAAGCTTAGGGTCCAAGCCTTGGCGCTTAAGGCCCTTAGGGTATTGTGGGGGCCTTTATTTTCCCCACCCTCG
>CAYOIS010000103.1:0-7253 GCA_964404055.1 uncultured Anaerolineae bacterium
GGTTTTGACTACGAGCCAAGGATTTTCAGGGTGATTGGGGAAGAAAGGGAAGATTGAAGCTCCCTAATTCCCAGCTTTCCTGCCAGGGGAAACTACTTCATTTTCTCCTCTTTAAGTTCCTCAGAGGAGAAGGAGAATTTCAGGATGCGGCAATTCCCAGAGTCGGCTACGTAGAGGTTGCCTTGTTGGTCCACGGCCAGGCCTAAGGGGAGGTTGAGTTCACCATAGCGGCCAAAGGTGAAGAGGAAGTTGCCTTCTAAGTCAAAAACCAAGACACGGTGGAATTCTGGGTCGGTTACAAAGAGGCGCCCGTCTGGGCTTGCCACAAGGTAAGGTTTGTTGACCACAGAACGGCTCTCCCAGCCGTAGATAGGCCACTCTTTTACGAATTGAAAGCTTTCATCAAATTTTTGGATGCGCCTGTTCCAGGTATCGGCCACGTAGATATTGCCAGCGGAGTCAATGGCTATACCCACTGGTTCGTCAAAAAGTCCTTCGGCAGTACCCAATCCTCCCCACTGACCCAGGAAAAGGCCTTCGGGGGAGAATTTCTGGATGCGTTTGTTTCCAGTGTCGGCTACGTAGAGATTGCCCTCGGAGTCAATGGCGATGGCTCTCGGGCCCCAGAAGCCCCCAGGCTGCTCCAGCTTGCCTCCAGTGTTCACAAAGTAACCCCATGAGGTCAGGAAATGACCCTGGGAGTCAAATTTTTGGATGCGATGGTTCCAGGTGTCGGCCACGTAGAGATTGCCTTTTTCGTCCACAGCAATCCCCCAAGGGTCGTTAAACTGGCCTGGGGCGAGGCCGAAGCTGCCCCATTGGAGGAGGAATTGGCCATCTGGGCTGAACTTTTGAATCCGGTTGTTACCGGAATCAGCAACGTATAGGTTGCCTTCTTTATCCACAGCAAGGTTGCGCGGGCTGAGGAATTGGCCTGGTTCTGAGCCACAGGCTCCTATCTCCAGAGAAGGCGTTATCGTCCTAAAACCACGAGCATAGGGTTCAACTTCTTCAGGGGGAGGGGGAGGCGCAACCCCAAGCTCCCATACTTTCTGGTAAACATCCTTGCGGATGTAGAGGTAGAAGTAGTGGACGTAGGGCCACTGGGTAAGGGGTGTTTTGTAGCGGCGGTAGAAGAACACATCCCAAATTGCTCGCCTTGTCTTGGGGTCCTTAAGCATTCTCCAAAGGCGAGCCGGGGTCATGCCCTTATAGTCCTCCTTCGGCCACCACACGAGCCGGTAAGTGAAGCGGTAGTATTGGTCACCGAGGAAGGGTTTAACTTTGTCCTCATTTTTAGGCCCTACGATTACGATGGGGGCATCCAAGGCTTTGCGAGTGGGGTTAGCCCCGTAGTAAACCCGGTTGGGGTAATCCCTGAAGTACCACTCCAAAGGCCAAGTGGAATCATCATCGTAGGCGAACTTTATCTGGCGGTCGCCAACGGTATGAAGGGAAATGAGGTCAATCTGAGCCAGGGCTATTTTTATGTCTGGAGTACCGTGAGCGTAAACCAGCAGCTCTTTGACGTTATCGTAGTTTATGAAAGAAGCCATCCAGGCGAAGCGGATGGTAAGGAGGCTAAGGACGATTCCAGCCAACAAGCCAATTGTTCCTATGGAGAGCCATCTTCCCATCCCTCTGAAACGGCGGTAGAGGAAATAGCCGAAGCCAGCCAAAGCCAGAAGTGAGGCCAGCCATCGCATAGTTATGGAAAGCTTCTGGAGGGAAAGGCCCTGGAATGGCCTTAAAGTCAGGATTTGAACCAAAGCGGCGAGGGTTGGAACCAAAAGGATAAGTGCTATCAGCCCCCCTTTTTCCTGCCACTCTTTCCATCGGAACCTTTCTAAAAGTTGTCCTCCGAACATCCCCGCCAGAATTACGAAAGGTTGGGCTGGGTGGAGGACAAGCCAGGGCATTTTTTCCCCAGCCCAGCTGTATATAACCAGGGCAAGGATAAGCCAGGAGGCCAATAGGGCCTGAAACCAGGCTCTCTCCCTCTGAGGCTTAAAAAGGTAATAGAATAAGCCAGCGGTGCCGAGGATTAGGGGGAGGAATTCGTAAAGGGGCAAGAGGAGCAAGTAGTAATACCAAGGTTGGCCTCCCCTTTGGACCCCGTGCTGCGCAAGCCAATAGGATATTGAGCCTGGGATTCCAGTTATCAGGCCGTAGGGGTTAGTGAAGAAGGTGGTGAAAAGGGTTACGTGTATTGCCAAGAATACGAGGATGCTTACCAGGAGAAGTCTGGAATTAAGCGTGCGTATAGCTGAAGTGAAAGGCTTTTCTGAGCTTACTCTGGTGATTACTCCAACGGCCAGTATTCCTCCCAGAATTCCAGTGAAAAGGGAAAAGTAGGGGATTGAAGAAAGCAGGGGGGCGGGAAGGCCTCTTGGCTTTTCCAAAGCAATGACGCTGAGGGCCAAAATTGCGGCTACAAGGAAGAATACCGCCATAAACAGCAAGATGCGAATGCTCTGGGCTTCTTCCGCACTTAAGCTCTCCCAAAGGAGAGCAGCCAGAACGAACACAAAGCCAATGAAAGCGCTTATGTAAGCGACCTCTTTTGTGGCGATAGCTAAGCTCAGGACGGCAGCGCCAAGGTAAAGCCAGCGGGGCTGTTTTTCCTCAATGAATCGGAACAAAGCGATTACCATAAGCATATTCCAGACAGCAATGTAGATGTCGTTGCGGATGTAGCGGGAGTAGTAGAGGAAGGAGGGGGAGATAAGGAAGAGGAAGGAGGTGAGGAGGGCACCGGCAGAGCCAAGCCAACGGCGCATGAAGTAAGGTAAGATGACCAAAATGACCCCGAAAATTGCAGGCACTATTCTGGCAGTGAAATCGCTCACCCCAAAGAGGAAGTAGATTAGAGCGTTGGCGTGGAAGAGGAAAGGGCCATGCATCATTGGGGTATGCTGGTAGCCTCGGCCGGAATAGAGGTAATAGGAGTAGAGCGCATGCAGACTCTCATCGTGGCTCATGGCTCTGACCCCGAGGTCCCAGAAGCGGGAGAAAATGGCGGCTAAAAGGAATAGGATGTAGAGGATTTTTTCCCAATCTAACCTCAAAAGGAGAGGCCTATCCAAACCCATGCCTTTTCTACCCCCCTCAACATTTGGCCCATTTCGTTTTCAGAAGATATCACAACTGCACATTTACCGCAAATGGGGAGAAGCTTTGGAGGTGTGTCAGAATTGTGGGGCGTCCCACATTATTATGGGGTAGGCACGATGATGTATCCTTCTGCCTTATTGCCGAACACTCGGTATTTCTGTGGGCCCCAGGTCCAGCAATAGAGGGCAATGTAGGCACAGAAGAGGGCATCAATGAGGTCCTCAAAGGCTTTCAGTTCCCGTCCGTTGAGGGGTAAAACATCCTTGTTTAGGATTGCAGGGGCGTGGAGGGCAGGGAAAGCTTCTTCCAGCCCCTTTAGTAATGTGATGAAACGCATAAGCTCTGCTTTCCTAAAATCTATGGAGCGCCCTGGCCGTGCCTTGTATTTCAAAGTTTTCTCCAAGCCGAAGAGGGTTATGGTAGCTGGATGCGGGTAGATTTCTACCACTTGCCTTGTTTCCCGCAATGGTTCAATGAAAGGGGAATGAACGAATCCCTCCTGCTCCAGTTTCCTGGTCAATTCCTCACCCCGGACTTTTCCGCCGAAGCGGAGTCGGTTAGCGGGGTGAGGGGCTGCTTCGTAGCGGCGGAAGGCTTCGGCAAGTTCCCGGTCGCAGGAGCGAATCCCCTTTTCATTGGGCACAACCAAAGGGGCGTCCACTGCCACCAGAGCTGGTTTTTCCCTGATGACTTCCCTCAAAAATGCGATGATTTCTTCATCATTCCCCACCTTATCGCTCCAAGCTATTGCTCTTTCCCCTTCCAAAATTACCACAGCCGATGGATTGCGGTAAGACCAAGCGAGGTCAATCCCCACGAAGTGCATAGCGCGAGAGCCTCTTTAGGGCTTCCAATTTCTCCCTCTGTCCGATTTTTGCTTTCCTCACGGCATCGCCGAGGATTTCAATGGACTGGTCATAAGTGCGGCGGTCAACCCTGTAAGGGTGGCCGTCTTTGCCTCCGTGGGCGAAGCTGAAGCGGACGGGGTCACGGTAACTCACTGGTGTGCCGTAGAGGAGTTCGGCGATGAGGGTTAGAGCCCGTATGGTTTTTGGGCCGACTCCTTCCATTTCCAAAAGGGTTAAAAAATCCTGGGGCTGACGCTCGTACGTCCTGAGGAACACGGAGTAGAGGCGATTGGGCGATATATCCTCAAGGAGGATGTGGTGGCGGGGAGGTAAGGAGAGGCTCTTAAGGAGGTTAAGCTCCTTCACCAATTTTTCCGGCTTTTCGCAAGCTAAGAGAGCGTTCATCCGCCTGGCCTCCTCGCTTTCGGCGGCTACAAGGTTCAGAGGTTCTGTCACCAAATCGCAGCATACAGCGTTGTGAGGTTCGCAGACGAAGCTTTTGACTTTTTCCCCAAGCCAGTGGTAGCGGCGAGCGTAACGGTTGGCTGGGTTCATACCTTGCTGGATTACGCACCAATTACCTTCTCGGTCAAAGACGAAGGTGTGGTGGTAAATTTGGTAGCCATCTTGTAAGGCAGTGTTATCAACTTTTGCTGCCATTCTGCTGGCATAGACAAGGCTGCTTGGGTCGGCAGAGATGAGTTCTCCTCGGGCCAGGATTTCTTCCGGGGTACGGCGGGATGTCCCACCTTTTCCGCCGGCTACGAAGAGACCCAGCTCATCGCCAAGGTTCTTAAGGCCTTCTTTCAAAGCCCCGCAAGTTGTTGTAGTTAGGCCGCTGGAGTGCCAATCAAAGCCCAGAACGCATCCAAAGGCTTGGAACCAGAACGGGTCCGAAAGCCTCCTCAGAAACTCAGCCGTTCCGAACTCCATTACAATTATGGCCGTTATTTCCCTGGCCAGTAAGGCCATCCTTTGGAAAAGCCAGCGCGGCACTTCCCCCGAATGCAGGGGCAAGTCAGCCACACCCGTCTTTTGGCCTCTCACCTTTTCCCCCTCAGGTAATCCAAAATTGTCAGATGGGTTAGATGCTCAACTGGAGCGTGGTCATCGGTTAGGATGCTGCTTCCCCCCACAAAAATTTTTACCTCAGGTAAGGCCTTTTTGGCAACTGCCAGAAGGTATGGATTCTCTATGAAGGCCATATTCATGTAGAAATTTTCCGGCCTGGTTTCGGAGACAGTGCCAATTATTAGGGAATTGGATATGGGATGGTCAGCAGGGGGCTCGTCAATGACGTAGACGTTGGGGAAAACTGAGGCCATGGTAGAAGCGATGGCGTTGACCAGACGGTAATCGTAGGGGGTATGAGCTACGTTTACGGCTACTACTCCTCTGGGGCTAAGGTGCCTGAGAACTTCTTGAAAGAATTCCCTTGTGGTTAAATGGTACGGGATGTAAGGAGGGCGATAGGCATCCACAGCTATCACATCGTAGACTTTATCGGAGCGGTTCAAGTAGTGGCGCCCATCGTCTATTGTGACCTTAAGGTTTGGGCTATCCAGCGCCATGAACTTCCTGGCCGCTTCCACAACCAAGGGGTCAATCTCTACCCCTTCAATTGTGATTGGGCCATAGATTTGGGTGTAGAGCCTAGAAATAGTTCCGCCGGCTAAACCAATCAAGCAGAGGCTTTTCACTTCGGCTGTGGAGAAAGGGGGTGGGTTAAATAGAGGGGCCAGGAGGAAATAATCCCAGATTCCTCCTGTGAGCACTTCTTTGGGATTATAGAGGGATTGGACCCCAAAACCCTCGTTAAGCATTAAGTAAATGTCTTGGCCCGATTGGATTACCCAAACGTAGTTGTATGGTGATTCTCCTTCAAATAGGATTTGGCCTCTGGCTGGGGGGGAGATTTTAGCTTTGAAGCCCAGGGATAAGGCAACGGTGGCAAGCAAGAGGTAGAAAGGGGTTCGGCCTCTTGCGCTTGGGGCGATGCCCAGAAGTGAGGCAACCATTAGGATTAGAGCCAGGACGAGGAAAGTGCGGGTTGTCCCAAGGAAGGGGATAAGGATGAAGGGGGGCATGAAAGTTCCCAAGATGCTTCCGAGAGTGGACAGGGCAAATATTGTGCCTCCGCTTTTCCCTGCCTCGCCGATGTTTCGGATGGATAACCTTAAGGCAAAGGGGCTTATTGAGCCCATTAAGGTGACCGGAACCGCTAAGAGTAAAGCCATCCCTACGAAGAAAGCGGTTAGGGAGATGAAATTGGGCAAGCTTCCTGCGGGACCTATGGAGCTTACCAGGGTGAAGAGGGCTGGTGCGGCAAAGGGTATGAATCCGGTGAAGAGGCCGGCCAAGAAAGCGAGGCGGTAGAGAAGTGCAGGTGATGGGAACTTATCGGCAAGTTTCCCCCCCACTAGGTACCCCAAGGAGAGATAACTTAAGATTAGGCCGATGAGGGTAGACCAGGCCCAAAGAGTTGAGCCGAAAGCTCGTTCCATAAGCCTGGAAGCAGTTATTTCAACCCCTAAAGAGACAAACCCGCTCGCAAATACCAGAATTTTAACCTTCAGTTGAGGGGACATCAAACTTGTAGCCCACTCTCTTGATTGTTTCCAGATAATTTTCCGGGAGGACTCGGCGGAGCCAACAGATGTGGACATCAAGGGTTCGGGTGTCATCCACGAAATCGGTATTCCAGACCTTCTTTATTAGGTAAGCCCGGGTTAGGATTTTACCCTTATTGCGCATGAAAGTTTCCAGAAGCTGGGCCAATTTCGGAGTCAAGTGGTATTCCTTTTCTCCCACCAAGAGCACCCGCTGGAGCAAGTCAAGGGTCAAGTTGCCGGCTTTGAGGAATCTTTTGGTTCCCACCAATTTCTTCAGGCGGGGGGAAAGTTTCTTCCAAGTCATTGGCTCGTAGACAACCTCATCAGCTTCCAAGGGCAGACGTTTGCCTTTAGAGGTGAGCAAGACTATTGGAAGCATGTAGGCTCGGTCTTTTATAAATGCCGCTACATCCTTCAACCAAATTAAGTTTAAGGACAAAGCGTCCACAATGATGACATCCGGCTTTTCCCGGAGTTTCTGGCACATTTCTTCTTCTATTGGGGAAGAAAGGACGAGCTCGTAGCCGGATTTCACCAGGAATGGGAAAACCGGAGAAAAAATATCCGGATTTTTAGTAATAGCCAAGATTTTAACCCCCATAATAGGGCTTCCCTCCAGGCGGCTAATCCAATTATACACCAGCTTGAAGGGGGTGGCAAAAAGCCTTTCATGCCGACT